>CAIJTV010000280.1:0-5863 GCA_903823635.1 uncultured Planctomycetaceae bacterium | reverse complement strand
GTGCGAGTTTCCTGGCCACCGAATGCGAATCGTTCGTCAAAGGTGCAGATTCAGGTTGAGGCTTCAGAGGGAACGAAAACCATCATGATCAATCAGCAGTCCGCGCCGGATGCGGACGATCATTTTCAGTCTCTCGGGACCTTTTCCTTTGCTGCAGACAAATCGACGGCCGTCACGATCACGAACAAAGACGCCAACGGATATGTTGTAATTGATGCTGTCAAATGGCTGCCAAGGCCTTGAAGGAGTGCATTTCGACGATTCATGGACCGAAGAATTCAGCTCGCTGGCCAAATACTCGCCGTCATAAAGCTGCGTGTTGCCCATGTTTCGGAATCGCCGGGGTCTCGGTTATCAATGTAGCCGCCTCGTTCAGTCGAGACGAGTCCTTTCAGCTAGCCCAGCGCTGAAGAAACTCTGGGCTGATCCCCACTACAACTCACCCATGCGGCTTGAAAATGGCGGCTAATATTGGCAACACAAAGTGCGTCGAATAAGGCACATCTCGCGGAGCGAGATGGCTACATTGGTCGCCACATTATCTGCCTGCAGATTACAATTCACCCTATCTGCCGGAACTCGCGGGTACCTTTGGTTCCGGTCGGTTAGCTACGGACTCCCGGCTGTAACGTTATTCATCGTCAGCAGGCGTCGTGGCCGCGTCTTTGGGAATAAGCTTGTCCAGGATTCCATTCACAAAGGAACTGGAATTCTCTGTGCCATATTCGCGAGCGATCTCGATGGCTTCGTCGATGGCGACGGCGGCCGGAGTGCCCATTTTTGTCATCTCGTAAAGCCCCATCCGCAGGACATTGCGGTCCGTTGGAGGCATCCGCTCTACTCGCCAATTTACGGCAGTTTTTCGCAGCACTTCATCCAGTTGGTCACGGTTTGCGCAGACGCCACTGAACAGCATCCAGGCAAAATCGCGGAGCGGTGTTTCCGTGAATTGCTTGCGCATGTCGATCTGAATCCGGGTCTTGTCGGCGTCAGGATTCTGGTCCACAAGATACAACATTTGCAGCACAAAACGGCGTGCCTCAGATCGTCCAGCCATAGCGAATCAGGTATGCTAAAAAAACTCGCCGCCAATCTCAGATCGCGGCCTTTTCGTGTTAATCCGTCAAGATAGCACATCCATCCAGCCCCCACCACCGGAAGAGATCTGCTGATGAAGAACTCCCCACGCCTCTCAATTCTGATCACACTGATAGCCCTGTTTTCGCACGTCTCCACGCGAACGCCGGTTCACGCTGACCAGAAAACTCGGCCCAACGTCCTGTTTATCGCTGTCGACGACCTGAACCATTGGGTGGGGCATCTCGGGAGGAATCGCCAAACCAAAACTCCCAATCTCGACCGGCTCGCCAAAATGGGAGTGACTTTCAGCAACGCACATTGTGCAGCACCAGTCTGTAATCCTTCGCGAACAGCGTTGTTGTCAGGAATGAGACCGGGATCGACCGGCGTTTATGACAACAACAATCCTTATGGAGGTTCCGTCACCGTTAAGCAGTCTCTGGTTACTCAGTTTAAAGAGCACGGATACGCAACGCTGGGGATGGGAAAGTTGTGGCACGGCGGGCTCGGATTTGAGGAGCAATGGACGGAGACCAGAAACGAAGAACCAAAGGGCTCCGGTGGTGCCAGAGTTGAAGATCGCAGCATCGGAGGTATCGCATTCGGTGTCATCCACGGCGATGACAGTGCCGTCTCGGATACTCAGATTGCAGATTATGGAATTTCGGAGCTCTCGAAATCTCATGACAAGCCCTTCTTTCTGACGCTGGGTTTTCATAAACCGCACATGCCATGGAACGTGCCGCAGAAATATTTTGACATGCACCCGCTGGATCAGATTGAGCTGCCGCCGACCAAAGACGGTGATCTCGCGGATGTTCCTTCAGCCGGATTGAAGATGGCGAAAGCATCCGGCGATCACGCGGCCGTGTTGAAGTCCGGTCGATGGAAAGAATCCGTACAGGCCTACCTGGCGGCGATCAGTTATCTCGACGGGCAGGTGGGGCGAGTTCTGGATGCTCTGGAACAATCGCCTTACAAAGACAACACCATTATCTGCCTGTGGGGAGATCATGGCTGGCATCTGGGCGAAAAGGAACACTGGCGAAAATTCGCTCTGTGGGAAGAAGCGACTCGCGCGCCTCTGATCTGGGTGGCTCCTGGGACGACGACTCCCGGTGGAGTCTGCAAGAGTCCTGTCGACTTCATGACGATCTATCCGACGTTATGTGATCTCGCTGAGATTTCCATTCCGAAGCATGTCGAGGGACAGTCGATTCGGGCTCTGTTGAAAGATCCGAATGCCTCCAGTTCTGGCGTCGCCATCACAACCTTCGGTCAAAACAATCATGCCGTGCGAACCGACCGCTGGAGATATATCCGTTACGCGGACGGCGGCGAAGAACTTTACGATCATTCCAACGACGAGTACGAGTGGACCAATCTGGCATCACTGCCGGAACACGACAGTCTGAAGAAAGAACTTGCAGCCAGGTTACCCGCCGTCAACGTCGCCGCTGTCACTCGAAACGGTGCCGAGAAGAAGAACGCAAAGTCCGGCGAATCGACTCCCGGCAAAAAGAACCGTCAGCAAAAGAAACAGAACAAGGCCTTGAAGTCGACCGATGCATCGGAAGCTAGGGCTGCCGTAGTTCCTGAAAAGCAGCGGCCCAATATTGTCTGGATGATCGTTGAAGATATGTCGGCTCACTATTCGTGCTACGGCGAGACGACAATTCAGACTCCGAATGTGGACCAACTGGCAAGCCGAGGAACTCGCTTCTCGCGTGCCTTCGTGACAGCTCCTATCTGCAGCATCTGTCGATCCGCACTGATTACGGGCCGCTATCAGACCAGCATTGGTGCTCAAAATCATCGGTCCGGAGTTCCGGGCCATGAGATTCATCTTCCGGCGGACGTTGAACTTGTGCCAGCCGTTTTTCGCAAAGCCGGTTACCACACAAACAATCTGACCGTCGAAGCCTTTCTCCGCAGCGACGAGGAGGTCAAAGCTTCGCCTGCGGTGAAGGTTGCAAAGACGGACTACAATTTTGAATGGGACGAAGCAGCTACCTATGACAGCACTCACTGGGCCGCGCGAGAAGCGAAGAAGCCGTTCTTTGTGCAGGTTCAAATGCATGGCGGGAAATATCGCAACGTTGCTGATACTTCGAAGTGGACCGCTAAAGCCCTGAAAGATCTTGGATCCGTCACTTCGCCGAATGATGTTCATCTGCCACCTTATCTTCCGAACGATCCTGTCATCCTGCAAGACTGGGCTCAGTATCTGGACACCGTCCGTTATACCGACTGGGAAGTTGGACGAGTTATCCAGCGATTGAAGGACGCTGGCGAACTCGACAACACAGTGATCTTCTTTATGACGGATCACGGCATCAGTCATGTTCGCAACAAGCAGTTTCTCTACGACGGAGGGACTCATGTTCCGCTGATCGTGGCTGGCCCCGGAGTTGCATCGGGCGTTGTTCGAGATGACGTTGTCGAGCACATCGATCTCGGCGCGACTTCAATGGGGCTGGCTGGAATTGCACGGCCTGCGTCGATGCACTCGCAGGATATTCTCGCCGCCGATTATCAGCCGCGCGAGTATGTCTTCGCCGCGCGTGATCGAGCCGATGAAACCGTCGACCTGATGCGCAGTGTCCGGGATACTCGTTGGAAATACATTTTCAACGGGTTCCCGAATCGGCCGTATCTTCAGCCGAATCGGTACAAGGACAACAAGCCAATTCAACAGGCCATGCGACGTCTCTACGCAGCGGGTCAGCTGAACGCTGATCAAAGTCTGATTATGGCGGAAACGCGTCCACGGGAAGAGTTGTACGATACTCAGACCGACCCGTTTGAACTGCATAACCTGGCCGGCAACCCAGAACATCAATCACGACTGGAAACGATGCGGACAGCATTTCGTGACTGGCAAAAACGCACCGGCGACCCCGGCGTTCCCGAGTCGGAAGACGTTTACAAAATCGAAGTCGGCGCGAAGCATCTTGAGGGCGGCAAGAACGCCGACAACACTCAATATAAGAACAACGTTGAACTCATGCTGAAATGGAACACCGAGCGACCATACGTGCCCTGATTGAGTGCGACTCACCGCCTTTCGAAATCCAATACTTGTGTTGCCCGCTTGCCTGGACCCTCGCATCGGGGTCTGCATTTCGCTGTTGGCGGAAGCACGACAAACGCGCGCGGGGACGTTGATTGGACAGAGCCCGTGCACAGCAAATTGACGTTGCAGCGACAAGATCTTCCCCAATTTTCAGAATAAAGGACAATTTAGTCCTATTTAGGCTCGATCGCGCTCGACCAAAACACGACATTGAGGTCTTGTTTTGGCGATTCGGTTCAAATATCGCACCAGCTCAGCTGGTTTGAAGATTGGTTTTCCGAATCTTTCGCAGGCAACGTGGCAAGGAGTTTGGCGATGTTTTGCAATCAGTGCGAGCAGACACAAAACGGTCGAGGCTGTACGGACGTCGGTGTATGCGGCAAAGATGAAGACGTGCAGTCCCTTCAGGAAATCCTGCTTTATGGTCTGAAAGGCATGGCGGCTTATGCCAACCATGCGCGGCGTTTGGGCAAGGTCGATGACAGCGTTAGTGAGTTTATCGAGGAAGCTTTATTTTCCACGATGACCAACGTGAACTTTGACCTTGAGACACTGCTGGAGATTGTTCTGGAGTGCGGTCACAAGAACGTTCGAGTCATGCAGCTTCTTGATGAAGGACACACCGAACGATTCGGTACACCGTCTCCCGTCAGTGTCTACGAGGGGACGAAGGCTGGTCCCGGCATTCTGGTGACCGGGCATGACATGGTTGATCTCGCAGATCTGCTGGAGCAATCCGCCGGACAGGGAATCAACGTGTATACTCATGGCGAAATGTTGCCAGCGCACAGTTATCCAAAGCTGCGAGCCTACGCGCATCTTGCTGGTCACTACGGTGGCCCGTGGCAAAATCAGCATTGGGAGTTCCCGTCGTTCTCAGGGCCGATTATTGCCACCACGAACTGTGTGTTGATTCCGCCCGACTCGTATAAAGATCGACTTTATACAACTCGCTTCACCGCGGTCCCGGGGGGCAAGCGTCTGCGATCCAACGATTTTTCCGCAGTGATTGCTCAGGCGAAAGAGTTACCTCCGCTGAAGGATTGCAAGGTGCGAGAATCAACCGTCGGATTTCATCATTCGGTCATTCTGGGACTCGCTGACAAAATCGTCGACGCTGTCAAAAGTGGTGAGATCAAAAAGTTCTATCTCATCGGCGGCTGCGATGGAGCAGAGATTGGCCGCAACTACTACACCAAACTGGCTCACGGTGCGCCGCAGGAGTCGGTAATTCTTACGCTCGGCTGCGGGAAATATCGCATTCGCAATCATGACTACGGCACAGCTGCCGGATTGCCTAGATTGCTGGACATGGGGCAGTGTAATGATGCGTACGGGGCTGTTCAGGTTGCACTTGGACTGGCCAAAGCCTTCAATTGCGGGATCAATGATCTGCCGCTGTCAATTGTCCTGTCCTGGTTTGAGCAAAAGGCAGTCGCGGTTCTTCTGAGTCTGCTGGCACTGGGGGTCAAAGGCATTCGCCTGGGGCCTGTTCCACCAGCGTTTGTTTCTCCCAATGTGTTTCGAATCCTGCAGGAAAAGTTTGACCTGAAGTTGATCGAAGCGGAACCGCCAGCTGAACTCGTCATGCTTGGTTCGTAGTCGACTGCTGCATTAACAGCACGCTGCTCCGGGAATACGACTTGATTTCCGGAGCAGTGTTCTTCCTGAACCAAAACAGCTTGCATCGTGATCATTTCGCACCAT
>CAIJTV010000279.1:0-3860 GCA_903823635.1 uncultured Planctomycetaceae bacterium | reverse complement strand
TTCCAGGTCGTCAGGATGATTCTGCAACCATGTTTCGTAATAACTTACCAATCCAGCCTGGTTATTGTTTCGCAGATAAACATGGTCGATGCGTCGGCGAATGTCGCGGGCGAGCCAGCTTTCGGGATCCAGTGTTTGCAATTGTGCTTCAAGATCACGCAGAGCTTCATCTTGCCGTCCCAATTGCAGTTTCAGATCGGCCGCTGTGATTGCATTCTGCGTCTTCTGATAGGGATCCCGATGCAGTTTTGACAGCTCTGCGAATCGAACAACAGCAGCCTCAAGATCGCCCTCATCGAACAGCGTGGTTGCGATTTGTTCCTTCACGCGCAGATCACTCGGAAACTGCGACTCCATCCGCTGCCAGACAGCGTTCGCCTTCTCGGACTGCCGCGAACGCCGGTAGGCTCGCCCAAGATCCTGGAAAATCAGCAGCAGTTCTGATTTCTGAGGCGAGCGTTCAATAGCTCGCTCTAAAACTGTCGCTGCGTCTTCAGCGCGTTGCAGTTCAAGCAAGCTTTGCCCGAGCAGCCAACTGGCGGTGGCATCCTGGGGCCGACGTTCTTCAGCGAACTGAAACGCCGCTTCGGCTTCACGATGATTCCCCCGCTTCGTTTCGAACAGTCCCACCAGCAAACAGGCAACACCGGTGTCATCACCAGTAGTCATCAATGCTCGTTGTTCGGAAAGGAACTGGTCGAGCGAGCCTCGTTCCAGATGAAACGCATAAACTCGATCCAGCGCTGTGCCCGGTTTCGGCTGCTTCTTGAGTAGCGTCAGAAAACGTTCGTTGGCCGCGAGAGCCTGCCGCTCTTCATCAGAATCAAGTTCGTTCTGAGTGTTCTCCGAGGTTCCGTTCGTCTCTGAGTTCTCGTTCGTCTCTGTGGTCGTTGCGTCTTGCGGCTCTGATGATTCGTCGGCAGTGCTGTGGATGATCGCCGCGCCGCAGGCGTGACAGAACGTTGCGAAAGGAATCGCAGCCAGAAGTATCAACAATAGTCGGATGGCGAAACTACCCACGCAGACTTCAAACCTCTTTGACGCAGTAAGTCAAAACAAAGACCGTCTGGGAATCAAAGCCGTAGTGTAGTGTCTTCGGTTAATGTTGCATTCCGATTTTGCAGGGTTTCGCGTGCAGTCGACCTCATGAAAACTGAGTATCCTCACGAATCCAGCGCCGACGATTGAACAAACGCTCTAGACATGGCAGCACACGGAACTGGGCTTCGAGAAAATCGGTGACTGTTCTCGGGGCAAAAAACTGCCGTTTCCGGATTTCGTGGGTCGATCGAGCTGTTTTCCTGCGTGAAGACGACGGGAATCTTCGCTACACTAACTATCCCGCCTCGAGCGTTTTTTATCGGGCTCTGACAAAAAGCCGCAATGGACTCGTTCTGAATTTTAATCTCCGCATTCCCCGGAATGCTCAGTCAAACAGCGGATCTTGTCAGCCGGCCTCACTCTCGAACTGTCAGCTCTTTATGGTGCCCTATGAGATTGCTCGTTCTCGCTGCAACCATTTCTGTGCAAGTGTTGTCAGCAAGCTTTGCGGTTGGTCAACAGATCGACTTCAACCGAGACATTCGACCGATCCTTTCTAATCGTTGTCTTGCGTGTCACGGACCGGATGATGCTCGTCGAGAATCGGGCCTGCGTCTTGATGACGCCGCGATTGCCACGAAAGCGCTGGAGTCGGGGCATGCGGCCATCGTTCCGGGAAATCCGGAAGAAAGCGAAATGCTGGCTCGTATTCTCAGTAGCGACGAATCAACTCGGATGCCACCCTCGCATTTCGGGAAAACTCTGTCCGAGATAGAGATTTCAAAGATTCGTCAATGGATTTCACAGGGAGCCAACTTTGCGCGCCATTGGTCTTACGTGAAACCGGAACGTGCAGAAGTCCCCGCAGCGACAGGTGACTTTGTGAAGTGGCCAAAGAATGCCATCGACAACTTCACGCTGCACAAAATGATCGAACTCAAACTTCAGCCATCACCAGAAGCCGATGGACTGTCACTTGTACGGCGCGTTTATCTGGACCTGATCGGACTTCCGCCGACTCCCGAAGAAGGCGATGAATGGAACAAGAAGCTCACGGGGGAGAATGGTTTGATCAACGATCAGGTTTATACCGAACTGGTCGACAGCCTTCTGGCGCGACCAGAGTTTGGTGAACACTGGGCTCGCAAGTGGCTGGATCTGGCTCGATATGCTGATTCGTCAGGATATGCAGACGACCCGGCTCGGACGATCTGGCCATGGCGTGACTGGACCATCCGAGCGATTAACAACAATATGCCGTTTGATCAGTTTACCGTTGAGCAATTGGCCGGAGATCTTCTGCCTAACCCAACAGAGGATCAGTTGATCGCGACCGCGTTTCATCGCAACACGATGACAAACAATGAAGGCGGAACTCAGGATGAAGAGTTCCGTAATGTGGCGGTTGTCGACCGAGTCAACACTACAATGGCTGTCTGGATGGGCACCACGATCGCATGTGCTCAGTGCCATACACACAAGTATGATCCCCTTTCGCAGGACGAGTACTTCCAGATCTTTGCGATTCTGAACAACACGGAAGATGCGGATCGTGGGGATGATTCTCCGCGTCTGCAACTCTACACCGCCGAGCAAAATCAGCGTCGGTCTGTCATCGAAGCTCGGCTGGCGGAACTAGATCAGATCATGGCAACGCCGACTGAAGCTGTCGCGGGATCGCAGCAGCACTGGGAAACTCGTCTTCAGAAATCCGCTTCGTGGAATCTTCGTAAGCCAGCACGGATCACTCGATCAGGTGGTGGTGAGGCAGAGATTCTGGGCGACGGGACCATCAGCGTTCCAACGGCAACCGAGAAAGATGTTTACACCATCGAGATTCCGCTCGAGCCCGGCTCTGACTCAAAGCCGATTGCAGCACTGCAGATTCAGACTGTTCTCTCTGCTGATCTTCCTGGGCAGGGTAGTGGCCATGGTGGTGGGAATTTTGTCATCACGGAAGTGAAAGCTCAGCTTGTTCCGCAGGAAAGCCAGGCACCTGTCGCTCGGTTTGTGCGTGTTGAGATTCCCGGACAGCAAAAGATGCTGTCTCTGGCCGAAGTTCAGGTCTTTTCAGCGGGGCAGAATATCGCAACGTCAGGCAAGGCGACTCAAAGCTCAACGGATTATGCCGGACCGCCAGAGTACGCGATTGATGGGAACACGGACGGCCAGTACGAGAAGATGTCGGTGACTCATACGGCGGTCTCTGACAATCCGTGGTGGGAGCTGGATCTGACCAAAGATTCTGCGATCGATCGAATTGCGATCTGGAACCGCGCTGGTGAAGGTGTGTACAAGCGACTTGCAGGTTTTCGCCTGTCGATGCTGGATGCGAATCGGAACGTCCTCTGGAGTCAGAATATTGCCGAACCTCCCAATCTGTCGGCCGAGTACTCACCGAGCAACACCCGCGATATCAGCTTTGTCGCCGGGCTTGCTGACTTCCAGCAGGACGGCTTTGCTCCGGAAGAAGTGTTTGATGGAAAGACTGAGCCCGAGAATGGCTGGGCTATTGGCGGTAGCGTGGGACAAAGTCACCGTTTGACTCTTGTTCCTTCAGCCGCGATTGAGGTCAAAGAGAACACCATCCTTCGACTGATTGTTGAGCAGAATTCTCCGTACGCCAATCATCTGCTGGGACGGTTTCAGGTCAATACGACCGATGACGCAGCGGTCATCGAACGAGCCGGATTACCTCAAAATATCGTTGCGATCATCGATAAAGCCGCAGACCAGCGCAGCGCTGAGGAACAGAAGCAACTTGCCGATTGGTATCGCGACAAGCTGGCTCCGGAGTTGGCCGCGGAACGCAACGAACG
>CAIJTV010000278.1:0-2014 GCA_903823635.1 uncultured Planctomycetaceae bacterium | reverse complement strand
GCGGTAATCACGGAGTCGAGGGAGAAGACAACGTCTACGATTAACACCTGAATCAGGACGGCTTTCAATGTGGCCACGCCCGTTGCGGCCGATTCCGGATCACTGGCGTGTTCAATCTTGCGATGGATCTCGTAGGTCGCCTTGCCGAGCAGGAACAGTCCTCCCAAAACTAGAATGATGTCCTTGCCGGAGAAACCTGTGCCGAAGAGGGAAAAAAGCGGCTGGTTCAGCTGCATCACCAGGCCGATCGCAAGAACCAGAATCGCGCGTGATGCCACCGCAAGTGTCAGTCCCATTTTGCGGGCATAGTCCCGCTGAGACTCAGGCAGTTTGCCCGCAAGGATGGCGATAAAGATCACATTGTCGATTCCCAGGACAATCTCCAGAGACGTCAACGTGAACAAGGCGATCATCGCCTCCGGTGAGAAGAATTCCATCATTGCTTAGTTCGTTCAAAAAGTGTTGAGAGTGTGGAAGGAGGGGCATCATCTGGTTCTTTGAGGTCAAGTGGGCTGATAACGTCTGCTATGCCCGCGCTGGAGGCGCGTGCCATTGTGGACGGATGGCCTGAGCTTGTCGGCTCACGGTCTCGAATGGCTTCCTCCGTTCCCAGTCGAGCAATCCGAGTTGCCAGAAGACCATCCATCGCTGTCGGCATGTCTCGCAGATCGCCAGTCGAAAGCGCGTGAGCAAACTCCCAGTGCATGCCGGAGAAGTTTTTCTCCGGATGCCATGCGAGCCATTGAGTGCCGTGAGAGTTTCGCAGCTCGAACGAATGCTCTTCGCGGTTATAGCGAATGACTCCGTCCGACCCGATCAATTCGTACTGAAAGTGCGTACGCGGCTCGCGAGATGTCGCGTTGTAGGAAAAGCTCATCTCGACCATCGTATGTGCTCCACAGGCGTGCCCCATGTGCAGGTACAGATGATCGGGCGCCTGATAGTCTTCGACCCAGACGCCGATGCCGCGTTGCCATTCCACTTCAGATCCCAGCCACCAGCGAGCCAGGTCGATCTGGTGAACGCCGCAGTCGACCATCGGCCCACCTTCCAGCATTCGACCAACACGGAGTGGGCTGGCAATACGTTCGCCCTTTTCGTTCCAGCTCCATTTGCCATGCAGGTTCCAGAGATAGTTCAGCCGCAAGGCACGAACTTCCCCGATCGCGCCATTTCTGATGAGTCGATGTATCTCCTTTGCCGAGCCACTGAATCGATATGTAAAACCAGTGCAAAGCATCAGTCCTGCTTCGTCCATGACTTTGATCATCTGCAGGATGTCAGCCTCATTCATGGCGAGAGGCTTTTCGCAAAGGACATGCTTTTTGTACCTGGCGGCGTCCAGCACGTTGGCCAGATGAAACGGGGCCGGAGTGCAGATGACAACGGCATCGATATCCGATTCCCAGAAGGCCTGTTGCGTGGGAAAGGCGTGAGGAATCTGGAACTTCGCCTGCATGGCCAGAGCTCGGTTCCAGCTGATGTCATAAACGGCATGCAGATGAATGCCGGCAACATGCTTGAGTGCTGGCAAATGCCCCAGCTCTGCAATCATTCCACATCCGAGGACACCAATTTTCTTCCCGCTCATTTCCTACATCTCTTACTGTTCAAAACCTTCTGACATTGACTACTGCCCCGACATTGAAGTGCCCTGCGAATCGCGAAGGCGGTCGAGCCGCCGCGAGATTGCAAGGGCCGCGCGATCGGCGGTCTCGGCAATCACGGCTTCGACGGAGCCGCCCTTGCCTTCCACCAGCAGGTCTCCTTTGCCATGCAGCACAATCTTCATTCGGCACTGAAGATCATCGCCCCCTTTCGGCCCATTGATGTCATTAAGCGAGACTTCGACGCTTCGAATCTGGGCAGAGAATCGATCGAAAGCGAACTGCAGGCAGCGATCAACATGTTCCTGCTGGTCTGCTGTCATTCCTACGTTTCTATCCAGTATCTGCATGTCCATTGTTAATCTCTCCATGTCCACTTCTGTTTTGAAATCAAGCACCTGAAAATT
>CAIJTV010000277.1:0-10768 GCA_903823635.1 uncultured Planctomycetaceae bacterium | reverse complement strand
GTTTTCGGTGTTTTCTGCTCTCCGCGCAGTGGCATCACTGTCCGCTCGTTCGGGTCTGTCTGCGTAGTTTCTCGTTGCGTGGCAATCACCCGCAGCGTTCGAAACTGCGTTCTACCTCAAGCATGACTCCGTTGAGATTTCTGGGCTACCAAATCTCCGTTTGAGTTCGGCTTGCGCAGTGCGCGGACTCTTTGAACTGGCTTCGATCTCGTTAGCTTTTTACGGCTTATCGATCAGGATGTTTACCGGTTTTACAAAATGGGTTTCGGGCTTTGCAGTTTGGCCAGCAATTGAAACTTGTTGAGGATTTGAAGATGCATCGGACAGAATGCTGAACGTGGATCTTCTCGAGAAATCTTTTGAGGTTGGATGGTAGCCATAGCTGGTTCTTCCCAAACGTTGTTATTCGCTGGCGATTTTTCAGAACACTGCGTTCGCTTCGATCGAAGCCTGTGCCAATAAACGTGCTGGTCTATGTCAGCGGCCGCGATCGGCAGTTGAGGTGCAAAAAACGCTCAAGTATCACGGCCAAGAGTAGCCGCTCGTCGAATTGTTTTTTATGCACGGTTCACTGATGCCTTTTGCACGTATACCTGTGCGAACCGTCCCCAAGCATTCTCGGCTCTGCCGAGGTGGAGTGTCAATCGGCGAGAACATGCGGAGTAAGCGGGCGGCTTTCGGCAAAATCAAACGGCGCCATTCCTGAAGATTATTTTTAGTTGATGCCAGAATAGCGGCCCAGCTGCATGCGTAATGCATCTGTCGCATTCATAGAACAATCTTGAAGTCGAGTCGCTCGGGAAGAGAAGTGGGACCAAGGTCAGCCGCCATCCGAATTTTGGAACGGTCTATCGAGCGAACATGTTCGATAACACCACTTCTGTTGGGGCAGACATCACTCGGAATAATGGGACTCACCTAGAAAAATTGAGGTGGCGGACAGTTCTCTTCATCATCAATGAAGAATGAACACGTTTGCCTAACCACAGATCATGGGGTTTCACTCAGAGCACTTGATTGCTGGTGGAGCTTAATTCCCGGCACAGAATAGTTCTGCGATTGCTGGAGTCGAGTCTGCCGCCGCTCTTCCTCTTCTCGCTGTTCTTCGAGTTTCCAGGATTTCCACCGCCCGATGGCGTGGCCGCCGAGGGCGCCGATGACAACTCCGAATGGCCCCAATGCTTTTATTTCTGCTCCGACGTATGTCCCGTAGGCCGGATACAGAATCTCGTAAGCCTCCTGTTGGGCACTGACATTTTCTCTCGCCTCCAGATAACCCAACGCGTCACTGGTGGCGATTGCTTCCTGGATCAAGGGAACGATGGGAAGAATTCTCACTGCGGCGTAAGTGCCTTTCCATTTTCGGCGAGCAAAATCTTTCGCGTGTCCGGCTTCGTGCAAAGCAATCGCAGGCGCATTTGAATAGAGATGAATCGTGTTCGTATAGGGGTTGTAATGGTCACCGCCAAACAATCGCCCGGGGAAAATCGCTTCGACGGCGACGGAAACCGCACCCACCGTATATCGCCAGCCTGCTCCGACAGATTTGTTCGCGACCAATCGATGCCAGTCTTCTCGCGGATGGTATTGATTGAGTCGAACTTTGACCGTTGAAAGTTCATTCTCACCCAAATAGGTCGCCAACTGCGTTTCCGTGTGGGCATCAATCCGATGATTCTCAACCCGACGATCCCACAGCAGGATCTTTGACGGAATTCCCCAGGCCCAGCCAAAGGTGTCGATCGCCTTATGTGGACGACCTCGCTCCATTTGCACTTCGGTGCGAGCAGCCAGTTCGGGCGAAGAACGGTACCGAGCAGCTGAGCCATATGAGTATGGCGTGGATGCGCAGCCGGACAATGCAACGGCAAAGAAAACGAGAATGGCCGCTGCCAACCGCAGTCTGAAATACCATTTCAAAAAACGCCATAGCTCAATTGTCGTGGTGGAATCCATGGGTGCAACGCTCATAGAAGATCACAGCGATGTTTCCGGGCAATCACTCGGTGCAAGCGGCTTGATGATTTGCTCGTTTAACGGCAAGCCGAAGGCGACTTTGACCGATTCGCCGACGCCTGCGGTTAGCCGTTAAACGAAATCGCTTGATACTCGATTGGACCAACCGCCTGCAGAAGACCGGCCGGAATTTTGACGATCTGCAAAAATTCCGGACAGAGCAATCTTCGCCTGCACAACGGCAGAAATTGCCGATTCAAGCCCCAGCGACTTCGATAAGTCCTGCCTCATCGCACTGCAAGTGCACTGGCCATCTTCAACGCTCCTCGCGCTGCAGCTTCCACCAGCACTGCGGAACTAACACGGACGCCTCGAGAAGCAATCGCATCGAGGACCATCGTCCGGAACTTCGCCTGCTGCAACAGCACACTTCCCGTCAGTGATAAAGCTACGCCGTCAACAAGGTCCAGCCTTCGAGCCACCGAGACGACCATCGCCGCGAGCTCAACAGCCGCACCATTCAGAATATCGCAGGAGACGACGTCCATTCGGTCGGCCGCATCAAACACCAGCGGTGCGAGCCCGGCAATGACCGCGCGAGGAATCTCGTTGGAATACACTGCTGTGATGATCTCTGCAGCCGACTCAATCTTCAGGGCCTGAGTCACCTCATTCAGCAGACAGGTGTCCGGGCCGCGACCGTCATAACTCCAGGTTACGGCCTGCAGAATAGATCGCCCCAAAGCATACGCGCTGCCCTCATCACCAAACAGATAACCCCATCCTCCGCTGCGCGCGAT
This sequence comes from uncultured Planctomycetaceae bacterium, assembly GCA_903823635.1. Lineage (GTDB taxonomy): Bacteria > Planctomycetota > Planctomycetia > Planctomycetales > Planctomycetaceae > SXXK01. The sequence continues at coordinate 8,012 of CAIJTV010000277.1, read as the reverse complement.
TTGATTTTGAGCATTACAGCCCCAGGCCAAAGATCCGGTGCCGGCGATCAGAGCAATCCCATAGCCAGGAGCATTACCGACATACAACAACGGCATGGCATCATTGACCACCTGAACTTTAAACGCCAGGCGAGTTCCCTGGGACCAGTCTTCGACCACGCTGCGATCTGATTGTCGATCAGCACCGGCGAGGCCCAAACAGGCGGCTTCGACAGTCTGTCGTTCCAGACCTGCCGCATCAAACGCGGCCTGCACTGCCAGATCCAGATGATTCATCGCCATGCGAGGCCCGACGGCCCGCTGATTCGATGGCCCACTGATTCCCTCTCCGAGGATGACATCGGGAGTGTTTCGTTTTGCGAGCAACGCGACGGTCTTGGTACCACCACCATCGATACCAAGAATCAGGCCATCATCTTCCGGAACCAAAGCTGGCATTGTCGTCCTGTCATAAAAGGTCATCAATCAGTACTGCGAGCGGCAGAAATGAAGTGACCGGTCTCTACTAACCTGAGCCTGAGTCGCTAGCCGATTCATCCTGTCGATTTGGCTAACGCCTAAAGCTCAACGTTTTTTTCTATCTGCCGTTAACCTCAATGATCGCGAATCAGACTCGCATAAGGAAGCCCGGGACAGGACTGGCCAGAACACATTCGTATCTCGGGAACACCGCATAGGCTTATGACGGGGTGTAAACCCCGAGCTGACCGAGCGATTGGCACCTGGATAATCAAAACAACCTCCACGCACGCTTTCGCTTGACAAGCACTATATATAGGGTAGCTTTACCCCCCGTCCCCACTCCGTGCCATGGACCTGGGCATGGGTATAGATCAACGGAATGAGCTTTACTAAACGTCCACTAGTGAGGTTTATGCTGTGTCACGCTCAAGCAAAGCTGTTTTGGCTCGACTGCGCAGTCTTTTCGAATTCGGGCTGGCTGGTCGAACCTCGCGAGGCCGCTTACGGCACCACTTCAACCAGATTGCTACTCCAGGCGAAGTACTCGAAGCACGTCAACTACTTGTAATGTCACCCGGACTGCCTGCTATAGACGTAAGCCAAACCCCGATCACGATTCAGTGGGCTCATCCGGCTCAGGACACAGATCCTGCCGTGAGTTTCGATGTCGTCATCAACCGCACCGGTCTTGTATCTGGTGGTCTACAAACAGTGATCAGCGAGCTTGGTCGACTCAGCACCGTTCCGGTGGGCCAAGTCGAAACTTATCGAGTAACGGAGCCACTCGCACCAGGGATGTATTCCGTCTTCATAGCCGCACGTAACGCTAGCAATGTTGTATCAACACCGGTTTCAGTGTCCTTCAGCATCGAGCAACGGGCGCCTGAGATCCTGACGATCTCCGGACAACGACTCTCTTCCTTAACAACAACTCGGCCTGTCACAGACCGTTCGATGAGTCTATCGTGGACTTCGATCCCCGGCACCAACGACTACTATGTATGGATTGATCAGAAGTCAGCGACAGGATGGTCACAGATCTCGGATACGATTCCGCGAGCAGTCAGGGGAAACGTACTTGAACACGATCTGCCGGCAGGCGAGTACCGGGTTCGCGTAAGAAGCCTCAATCAGCCGACAACATGGTCACAGGCATTAGAGTTTGTGGTCACAGGCAACGAGACGAGTTCTCCTGAAATCACCAGTTCATCCACGGCCGTCAGTAGTGGCGGCGCTCTTATGTGGACTCGTGAAAAGAATGCGGTCCGCTATGAAGTGGAGATTGTGCAGGCTGGATCCACGACAGTCACCAGAGCCACGGTTCACGATTCTGAGTACAAAGGCGCATTTCTTCCCATCGGAGACTTTTCCGCGCGGGTTCGATCTTTCAACGCCGCTGGAATTGCTTCGGACTGGAGTGTTTCACGTACCTTCAGGGTCTCCAGTGCGACTTACAAACCTGTTATAAGTTCCGGTCCTGTCGGCATTCAGGTCAATGGTGTTAAAAATCTCGAATGGTCTCCCATCACATGGGCCACCAGCTATGAGGTCACAGTAACACGCATCGATGGCACAACGGCAGTTGTCAGGTCAAAAGAGCGAGTGACAGAACCGCGTTTCTCCTTCCCCAGAATGTCGGCGGGCGCCTACACCGCCACTGTGAAAGCCTTCGACCAATCAAATGCGTCAGGACCTAATCAGGCTTCCAATTCAGAGAGATTTATTGTCACAGCAACCACTTATCAACCAGTTGCGCCGGTCCTGATTCAGACTCACACTGGTCATCAACTGATGTGGGATCGAGTGGCCAGTGCGACCCGATATGACGTGGTTGTTGAGAATGTCAGAGCAGATCTGTCAGCCGTCAATTCCACGATTGTCGCACAAATCAGCCAAAGTGAGTTCTTCTCTCTGGATCATCGGTTCTGGGAAGGCAATACCTACCGCGCTCGGGTTCGACCCGTTTGGGCCAACGGAGAAGTCGGCACATATTCTCAGGATCTGACTTTTTCATTGTCAGCCTTTTCACAAATCCTGGTTCGCCTGACACCAAACAGCGACAGCCATCGACCCCGCATCGAATGGACGGACCACTCTGCAGCAATTTCATATCGACTGAGGGTCTTTAATATGAATTCTCCGACCATTTCTGAGATTGACCAACAGGGACTTACTGTTCCGTATTTTCAGCCAGACAAATCGCTGACGCCAGGATCTTACGTTGCCACTGTGGATGCAATCTTGCGCGGCTCTGTCTCGACAATGTCGTCGGGAAACTTTGTCATTCCGCCGTTGCCCTCGACGTCAGCAGTTTCCGATATTCGCATCTCCACGGAGGACCACCGGACCGTCATCCGCTGGTTTAACGCCGCCAGCGGGTTCTACGACATAAGATTCGTAAATATCGAGCAGCCAGATCGCGACGTAGTTCGCGAACAAACATTCTTTGCCGCCAACTCTACGACAAACAGAACCTACGCTCTTCGCAGCGACTATAGTCCCGGGCTCTACCGCGTCGATGTTGGACAACGCACTTCTGCCACGAGTTCCGTTGCATGGAAGCAGGGGCCTGTCTTTTATTTCAACGGGAGCAGCGTCAATCCTCTGCAGGCCAACGGGGTTCGATCAGCAGTAACCCCAGCCAATCTAACCGGGCCATTTCGAGGAGACTTTAACGGCGACAACAGAACGGACCTGCTGGTACGAAGTAGCCTGAACGGCCAAATCCAGGTTTACGCCAATGAATCGACAGATCTTGAAACGGCGGCGTGGGACGCATTCTCTACTCAGCCAACAAACTTCGTCAGCGCCGGAGTGTTGTCATCGATCCTTGTCGGCGATTTTAACGGAGATGGCCGCGATGATCTTCTTCAACCGGACATGGATTCGAGCACGTGGGCGGTCATGCGTTCAACAACACAGAACGCATTCGAGAGAGTACTAACGCCCGTCAACGGCTTGCTGAATCCTGATCTGCCGGCATTCTCATGGAATGCGCAAACTCGAGTTCTCTCCTGGAAACCCGTTTCTTCAGTCGTCAGTCTCAATCGCCGTTATGAATTGAAAGTTGTACGAAATGGTTTGGGCAATACACCATCCACGGTAGTACAGGATCTCAATCTCACAGCGGACGACAATTCGACAGCGACGCTGACTACAAGTCTCACTTCTCTCGCGACGGGCCAGTATACCATCTTCGCTCGCACTCACGTGGAGGGTCGCATTTCACAGTGGTCAGAGGGATTCTCGATCTCTGTGCCAGCGCTGACTTCACCCGTTGGCACATCGGACTGGTCCGGCTATTTCGTCGGAGATTTTAACGGCGACCGCCGAGATGATATCGCAGCGTTTAACTCTGTACGACAACAGTGGGTTGTCTCACTTTCAAATGGAACATTTTTCGAGCGAAGCACATGGAGTTCATCAGAGATTAGTGTCGGCAACGCGGCACCAACGGTGATCGCAGATGTTAACGGTGATGGGCGCAAAGATCTTGTGTACCGCAACGGGAACAGCACCGAATGGACAGTTGGAATATCGACCGGAACTTCGTTCCTGATGCAGTCGTGGAATGTTCCGGCATTTCTGAACAACGCAAATGCCGCGACAATCATTCAGGTAGCCGACATGAACGCCGACGGCCGAGACGATCTGATTGCTCCCGTCTCTGGCGGCTTCCAGGTAGCAATTACCGCTTCAGGGAAGTTCGAATCAGCACCTGCAGGAACCGCGTGGCAGGCCGTATTGATGCCGGCCAACAGCGTAGCCGTGGATGTTAATAATGATCGTCGAGCGGACCTGGTCGGTTTTGACAGCTCAGACAATTCGATAGTCGCTCTTGCCACCGCCAACGGATTCACGGTTCCAACAGTTTGGCAGGTTGACTCTCTTCGTCCATGGTTTAAGAGACTATCGCAGTCAGGTGTCGCAGTTGTCGACTATCAATATCGAACAAGAGAGGTCGAGGAGGCGTTCAGATCAATCAGAAACAATATCGAATACGAGGGATATCGCGGTCTCAAGAAGGGTGCTGGCGGAACATTGGCGTCGAGGTCCGGAAATGCCTGGGACCAGGCCAATCTGCTGGGAACTCAGATCACTGAAAGGCCCTGGACGAACGTTCGATACGTTACTGGACGGATGCTGCTTACGCCGGCACAAGTGAATGCCTGGCTCACCACAACAGTGGCGTCTCCGTCATATTTCACCGAGGCCGGACTGAACGGGGCTATTGTCAGTGGCAACATCGCGTTCGATCACGCGTGGTTGCAGGCGTTGTTACCTACTGCCACTGGACTCAATTGGGTAGACCTGAACCCGTCATACAAAGCATCGCTGTCAGCGGCTCCAGAGAATGTCCCGGCACCATTCTCGACCGATGATCTGAAAGCTTATCTCACTCCGATCACACGTTCATTCTCCGCGGACTTCGATCTGGGTGGTGCAGTAACCGGCCACGATACAACGAACCTTCCGACACCATTACTTTTCAATTCAGGCAGTGGGCGCGTCGTTACGGAGAACACTTGGCCGAAACTTGCGACGGCCAATAGTCTGGTCGACGACTATAAGCTTGTAACAGACCACGCATCACCGACAAATATTCTCGTCGGACAATCTGCCGTTAATGGCACATTTTCTGCCAATATCGCTGCTCAGGAAGTCGCTGCCGGAACAGTGCAGGACTTTCGCGTCTTCGCCAGATCAACAGAAGACTATGAGATCGGGTTTATCTGGCCGCAGGGGGAACCAAACACACCGTACACGCAAAGGCTTTATGAGCGCATTGGGGACACGGTCACTTTCCTGACTGCAACTACGGACACCACGGCGGCCGGAGCTCCTGCATTCAAACGCATGGTGCCGCTTGCAGCCGACGCCAGCCGTACAGCGGCAGGTCTGATGCAATGCCAAGTAGACCTCACTATCCAGAATAGTACTCTGACGGTGTTTGTTCAGTGGGAAAATGGCGACGTGGTTTCCAGATTAAAGCTGACTTCCACATCGGCATTACGCGTAAACAGCGGAAGATTTGGAATCTATACCGCGGGATCAGGACATCACTATATTGACAATATCAAAGTAGATGGCCGGGACATTCCGAGTTCAAGTCCACTCGAGTGGACCATCAATCGAAGGTTGGGGAGTACGAGTCAGACAATTTCCGAAAGTGTTGTCGGGATTGGTCACACGCGGACCATTCTTGAATCAGCCCACAACCTGACACCCATATCACTGACTCCCGTCGGGTTGCCTGTGCCAGTATGGAACGCCAGCGACTATCAGACGATAGCGATCTCGTTCCTGCGTCCTGACGGCAGTACTGCCGCCCACGAAGTTCTCACTGGAATCGTACCAATTCTGCCAAAAGAGCTAAGTGAGTTGGTTCGCGAAAAGATCGTGGTGCGAACTGCTACCGACGGTAGATCCGCCAGCCTCCTGTTAAATGACGTCATCTACATTAAGACCATTCCGTTCACAGGCAGTGGCGTTTTGAGGCTTCGAGTCGAACTTCGCACATCGCCATCGGCACCCGCCGAAACTCAGATTCTGCCTCTGCAGCCTGACAGTTATTCGCAAGTTTTGTTGAGGGCCGGACAGTACTCAGCGACTGACGTAGCCAATGCGGCAAGCGGATTGGCGGAGGCCTACGACAACATCCCGCTGACGGCGATCAATAGTCAGGGTGCAGTCAACACGGCGACCTACAACCCGCAACAAATCTTAGAGAGAGTGCTCTCATATTCTGCGATCCGCCTCCTGAGCCGCAGCGAACAATCGGAAGATGACATCGCTCGAATGACGCAGGCCATCCTGTTGCGTCCTGGTGTAACAGCGGGATTGATTACAGGAAGGTCCAATACAGTACAGCCTGACTCAGTATTCTTTGTTCGACCAAAAAGTATTGCTGTCGACTTTCCAGTTGGAAAGCTCCTGTATGTGGCACGAATAGCTGGCGTTTTGAACCAGACAGATCCGCTGCAACAGTCTCGGGCTCAGCTGACCCTTGTAGAATTATCAGCACGTGAACAGGATCTCCTGTCTGAGATTTCCGACAACTCTGCCCTCTCTGCACTGAAGGTCTTGTCACTGGCCAGTACGAATGGTCTTGTTTTACGAAGACTCAAGAGGAACACCGACGGAACATACAGTGATGCATGGAACCCTTCAGTCCCCGCATCAACCACGCTCTCATCGTTTCTGAGTTTTGGTACGTCCCCCAATCAGGTCTCTGCCTTTAGTCAGATTCAACAGCAACTAAATGCTGGCGGCATAGTGACAGTGGCATCGACGATGCAGTCTTTCAATGGATGGACGGGGTTCGCCTGGCTACATGAGCGATACTCTACAAACACTGCAGGAACCGCCTCACTGCAATACCCGATCATTGAATCACTCATGTTGTCCAATGAGGACGGCCTACTCCTGAATGGAGGCGTTGTTTCAAACAGTGGGATGACGGATTCGTCGGATTTCTCACAGCTACGCGATACCGGAGCTACTCCTGACCTGTACCAGGGCATCATGAGGCGCTCCGATACGGATTTCAAGATCGGAATTCCCGGGTTGACGGTGCCGTTCAGCCGTACGTGGACCTCGTCAAGAAGCGATGCTTCCACGACGACACGCATCATGGACGGAACAGATGTCAGTGGCTTCGGAGTCGGCTGGACGCATCCATTTGCCCAGCAGCTGGATGTCACGACTATGACTCCCACTACAGTCTATTATGTCAAGAAGGGTAATCGCTTCACGGGCTACTACAATATTGCCGTTCAAAACAACACTGATCGCGTGGGCGAGCCAGCTTCGATTCTGTGGCGTCGTGAGGATGGATCAACCGGGGTCTTTTCACCGAACGGCAAGGGCGGCACAACGACCGTCAACGCAACACAGGTGAAGACTGCCGAATATGAAAACCCTTTCAATATGCCAGGTATTATGGTTCGTCGAATCGATGGACCGACGACTGGCGTCTACGGAGACTTTTACGAAATCATCCATGCGGATGGAGCGACATACCGATTTCAGGATTTCAACAGCACTGCTGTCAGACAGACAGGAAAGTCCACAGCGTACCTCGTCTCAATCACGGATCGATTTGGAAACAGCATCGCAATCAATCGTAGTGTGACAGATCGATCGAGGATTACGTCGATCACAAATGCGGCAACTCAGCGAATCCTCGCCAGCTTTACATACACTAACTCCCGCATCTCTCGGATCGTTGTACCCGCAGCATCAACTGGAAACGCCCCTGCCACTGGTGTTACGGGAATGCGTGTTTGGGACTATCTCTACGACGCAGAGAACCGACTAAATCGGGTCAAAGTATCCGAAGCCTCCGGCAACGATCCGGCCTTGCATGCAACAAACACGATCGCAAGATTCGCCTATTCATGGTACGACAAGATTGCTTCGAGCACTGGGGCAAGGCGGGGCGATCGACTGGAAGGCCTGATGAAATCCGCAACTGGCTATTCTGGTTCTACCAATGAGACCGGCGACTCTTCGAAAACACTTTACGAATACTATGGCAATGGACGACT
>CAIJTV010000276.1:0-5194 GCA_903823635.1 uncultured Planctomycetaceae bacterium | reverse complement strand
GCGAGCATTTTCTGATGCTCGGGTGGCCGCGGAGTTAGGAATCACAGAAGAACAGAAAAAGACGATCGATGAACTGGCCGCGCAGCGACGTGAGGCATCTTCGAAAGTCGGTTTTGATACGACACCTGAACAGCAGGAAACCTTCCGAAAAGAATGGGAAGGCAAATACCTCGCGGTCCTGAACGACGAACAGAAAAAGAAGTGGGCCGAGCAGTCCGCCTCCTCGCCGGCTGTTGCCGGTGTTCCCGGCGCCGCGCCTGCGATGAGTAATCCCAACGTGCCAGCCCCGCCTGCGGTTGTGTCACCAGATGCGGCAGCTCCGGCCGGCGCAGAGATCGTCTCCAGCTTTGGCGGCGCTGCGGATGCGGCAGAAGCGAATCAGCTTGTTGAGAAGTTCTCATTCAACTTTCGTTACGCGCCGTGGGATCATGTGCTGCAGGACTTTGCTGCTGGTGCCGGGTATACCCTGGATCTCAATCAGGTTCCGCCAGGCACGTTTAGCCACATCGATACCAAAGAGTACAGCGCAGGAAAGGCACTGGATGTTCTTAACGGCTACCTGCAGCGAAAAGGTTATGCCCTGTTGCTGAAGGACGGTTTCCTCGTCTGTGTGAATGTTGACAAGGGAATTCCGCCGAACCTGATTCCGGACGTTGCTGTGGATGAGCTTCTGAAGGTTGAACAGGGAATTCACACGATCGGTGAGAACCAAATCGTTCGCATCGAAATTCCGCTGGAGAAGCTGGATGTTGGCGTGATGGCTCAGGAAGTAGAACAGCTTCTGGGCAGCCTTGGCACGATGACGGCGTTTACGCAAACAGGCTCCCTAATTATTGCAGATACCGGTTCGAATCTCCGTCGCATCAAGTCATACGTCGATATGTCTGTCAGTCGTCGCAAAGGCGACTTGGTGTTTAAGACTTACATGCTGAAGAACATTGACGCTGAAGAAGCGGAGTTCATGCTGCTAAGTCAGTTTGGAATGCGACAGGGTGTTGCCAATGTGAGCTCTGGAGCGGGCGGTGATCGTCGCGGTCCGCCAAGCCCAACGCCAGCCCCTGTTGCGTCGAGCGCGCAGCTTCAGGTCATGTCCGACACTCGAACCAACAGCTTGTTTGTGACGGCGTCGCCGGATCAGCAGGCTCTGGTGGAAGAGATCATCAAGGCGATTGATATTTCGGAATTGCCGGATGGCACGAAACTGACTCGCGAGGGCAATTCCGGGCCTTATCTGCGAGTCTACCGTGTCAGCGGGCGAGCCGATCAGGTGGCTCAGAGCATTACCGCGATGATGCCGGGGGTTGTCGTCAATGAAGATGGGGCTGCAGGTACGGTGCACATTTTTGGCACTTCTCGTCAACACCAGCAGGTTGAAGAGTGGGTTAAGTCGTTTAGTGAAGGAACGGGAGCCAGTGGTTCGGTCGCTGTAATTCCTCTGGCCAAAATGGATCCGCTGACAGCCGCTGCGACACTACGAAATCTGTTTGTTGCTGAAGGAGCCAATGCTCCGACCGTTGAAACTGATCTGTACGGGAACCGCATCATCGTCAAAGGCACTGCTCTGCAGGTAGAGCAGATCAAGCAAGTGCTCACGGATCTGGGTGAAGACGGTACGGGTCTGAAGAAGAAGGGCGAAGGAGGCAACATTCGTCGCTACTCTCTGCGAGGTCGTGATCCTGAAGAGTTCTTCAAGTACCTTGAGCAGGAATGGCAGGCGAGCGAGAAGACTTCAATTCGTATTGTTGTGCCAAAAAAGAGTGGGCCGATCAAAGGCATCAAAACTCCGTCGGATGAAGTTCCCGATGCGAAAGAAGAACCTGCTACCGAGGAAAAGGAAGATTCGACAACTCAGACACGCTCTCGCCGAACAGGCTTGAGGAAAGAGAGCGGCTATCTTCCTGTGAATCGCGTTATCGACGAAGCCACGGCAGCGGCTGATCCGGCCGCTACGTCGCAGCAGGTGCCGATGGAGAGTAATCCACCGGCTGCTGATCGCAGAGAAAGTACCACGCCGGACGGAATTCAGATTGTTGTCGATGGCGATGAATTGCTGTTACTGTCCCGCGATGAAGATGCGCTGGATCGACTGGAGGAAACAATGGATTTCCTGCAGCAATCGATTCCATTTCGTACGAAGTGGACTGTGTTCTATTTGCAGGCCGCTGATGCAACAGAAGCGGCCGCACTGCTGGAGCAATTTATTCCCAGCAGCAGCGTGACGAACACGGCGTCATCCAGCAGTTTCGGGCTCAGTTCAATGTTTAGCCCGCTGACGGAATCGGTTTCGGACATGACGGGTCTCAGCAGTTTGGGCGGAAATCCTCAGACGCTGCGAATTATTCCGGATCCACGTTCGAACTCATTATTCGTGACCGGCCCGCAGGCCTCGGTGGAAGAAGCGGAGGGATTTCTGGAGGTGCTGGACTCAAACAATATTCCCGAATCTCTACGCGACATGCAGCCGCGTCGCATTGTCGTGGAGCACGCGGAAATTGATGACATCGCCACAATGGTGAATGAAACATTCAAGCCCTATATGGAGCCAGCTGGCGGTCGGCAGCAGCAGAACAATCCGCTGGCCCAGATGTTCGGCGGTGGTGGCGGCAATGGGAAAAGCAATGAACCACAGGGAGTTCAGATGACGGTCGCTGTGGATCGCCAAACAAGTTCATTGGTGATTTCCTCCAGCGAGGGGTTGTTCACCAAAGTGCAGGAAATGGTAAAGGAATCTGACGAAGCCGCGAAGAAGTCGAATCGCACGATTCGAGTCGTCCAGTTAAAGAATTCAGATGCCTCAATGATCCAGGAGTCGCTGCGATCCCTGTTTCCTCGAGTGACGACAAGTGCGACGCGACCATCGTCCTCCAGTACGAATGGTCAAAACTCCGGCAACACCAACAATCCTCAACAGCCTCAACCCCAGCAGCCTCAGACGGATCCGTTCCAGCAGATGATACAGGATCGCATGCGACAACGCGGCGGCGACACTGGTCGAGGTGGTGCATCTCCATTCGGCGGTGGTGCATTCAACCCGTTTGGCGGAGGAAACTTTGGTGGTCGCGGTGGCGGCACGAATGGCGGCCGCGGCGGCCGATAAGTTTCTTTTATCTGGACGGTCGTCGAACGGTCGTTGGTCTTGCCCCGAGTGACTCACAATAAAGCCCCGCAATGGAACTTGGAAAACTACTTGTCGATGAAGGCCTGGTGACTCGCGAGCAACTGCAGCAGGCTCGCGAAACTCACGCTGGCCTGCGCATTGATCAGGCACTGGTGAAATTGGGGGTGGTGACCGAGGATGCAATTCTTCGCAAACTGTCCGATGAATTCGGAATGCAGTACATCGACCTGAAAGATATTGAGGTTGATGCGGAACTGTTGGCCAAGTTCCCTACGTCCTCGATCTATCGCCATTCGCTGTTGCCGCTGTACCGTCAGAATGGCCACGTCGTTGTTGCAACCTCGGACCCTTTGAATCTGGAAGGTCTGGATGAGCTGAGCACCGTCAGTGGGTTCAAATTGGAACCGGTACTGACTCGCAGTGGTGAACTGGGCAGTCGAATTCATGAACTCCTGGGTGTCGGCGGCGACACGATCAATGAACTGGTTCGACGTCGAACCGAAGAAGGCATCGAACTTCTTGAAGAGATCAACGAAGACTTCGGCGAACTGGCTGAAGGAGCTCAAGCGCCGTCGGTCATCAAGCTGGTGACTGAGCTGTTAGTGGAAGCGGTCAAGCTACAGACCAGCGACGTGCATATCGAGCCTCAGGAAAACGGAATGAGGGTTCGATATCGTCTGGACGGGATGCTGCGAGTTCAGCCAACTCCCCCGGAGATCGCTCAGTTTTATTCCGCGATCGTGACACGCTTGAAGATCATGTCACATCTGAACATTGCAGAGAAGCGTTTGCCTCAGGACGGGCGGATCAAGCTGCGAGTTTCCGGGCGTGAAGTCGACGTGCGCGTGTCCATCATTCCGATGATGCATGGCGAAGGCGTGGTCATGCGATTGCTGGATAAAGCACGCATGAAGTTCGACCTGAAAGCCGTCGGAATGCCGCCGACGGTGTCAAAGATCTTTAAGCAGCTGATCGACCTGCCGCACGGAATTGTGCTCGTCACCGGGCCGACCGGAAGCGGTAAGTCCACAACTCTCTACAGTGCTTTGAACGAGATTAAAGATCCCGCCATAAAAATCATTACCGTGGAAGATCCGGTTGAGTATCAGATGGACGGGATTAGTCAGATCCAGGTTCACAGCCGGATTGGTTTGACTTTTGCGGCTGCCCTGAGAAGCATCCTGCGACATGACCCGGATGTTGTCCTGATCGGGGAAATTCGAGACGGTGAAACCGCGCAGGCCGCGATTCAGGCATCACTCACCGGGCACCTTGTGTTTAGTACGTTGCATACCAACGACGCGCCGGGCACGTTTACTCGACTTATCGATATGGGTGTCGAACCTTATTTGGTGGCGAGTACCGTTGAGGGGATTCTGGCTCAGCGTCTGGTACGGCGGCTTTGTCCGCATTGCAAACGTCTGACCCCAATTGAAAAGGTGGAAATTCCGGCCGACTTTCCAAGACCTTTACCCGAGGCGGTTTATGAACCTGTCGGCTGTCGTGAATGCCGTGAAACCGGCTATGCTGGCCGAATCGGAGTGTTTGAGCTGCTGAAGACGGATCCGATGATTCAACGCATGTGCTCGGAAAGTCGCAGCAGCGTGGAGATTCGAGATTACGCCATCAAAGCGGGGATGACAACGCTGCGATCGAGTGGATGGGAACAGGTTCAGGTTGGTGTCACAAGTATTGACGAAGTCCTGCGAATTACTCGCGGCGATATCATTGGCTAGAATGCGATGGTCTCATGAACATTGTGCGGTGGGCGTGAACGACGCTCTGTTCAGAACAAAATTAAAACCAGCAAACAAAAACTGAGCCCTCGCTGCTCTTGAATCATGATCAGATTCTGACTTCCAAAAACCATGCCAGATTTCAAATACCTAGCTCGCGAACTGACCGGCAAACAGGTCACAGGCACGCTGACAGCGACCAGCGAGAAAGATGCGCTCTCAAGTCTGGCAGCGCGCAGTCTGTTTCCGATTTCCGTGTCGTTGTCTGAGCAGTCAAAACAGCAGGCCGCCACAGGTGCTCGACGAGTTTCCACAAAGTATCTGACCGTCTTCTACAATC
>CAIJTV010000275.1:0-14139 GCA_903823635.1 uncultured Planctomycetaceae bacterium | reverse complement strand
CGGAGTTCCTGCGATTCTTCGCCGTGTGAGATCACTCCGCCGCTCAGAGAAACCTCTTTCGCACTACCAGCTCCCGCACTGATGACCAGAGGAAGGGAAGACAGCAACTTTTCCTGCACCTCAAAACTGACCATGGTGCTGTCGTCAGGATTCCATTTGATGTTGCGGATTTCTGCATCCGTGCTGGTCACTGTTTTGGCCGAGCCATCTACTTCGACGACTGGCAGGTTCGCCGGAATGTTCAACAGGCGATCTCGAAAGGCCAGCGATGCACACGCATAACCGTAGTCGGTGAAATGCATGCCGTTTTCAGCCAATGAATGGTAAATCGAAGCCGTCAGTGAATCCGACGATGCTGGCTTGGATTCCTGTTCCGGTGGCAGCTTGTAGCAGGAGTTGATCGCGTAATCGATATCTCGCAATTGCTTCGTGAAGCCGCTGAACACATCAACAAACAACAGGCCGCGAGATTGAGCGACACTGCCGGTTGTTTCGGAGTAAACCTTGATTCTTGAGTTGAATCGCGATGGCGACGGAACGGGAGGCGTTGCTGGCAATAGTTCATGAGGTGATACCAGAACGCAGGCAATTCCGGAGGCTGTCAGTTCATCCAACAGTCGTCCGAGCTGATCCGAATACTGCTCCGGAGTCAGACCCGCCGTCAGAGCTTCGTTCTGACCATAGCAAATTAAAGCCACAGTCGGCTCTTCCGCGCGGATATGTTCGACCATGCGGAGATAACCCACTTCCGGCCGATCAAAGATGCCTCGTGAGTCCGCATAAGTTGTATCGGCGCTCCAGCCGAGATTTCGAAATGTCACATGCTTGTCCCCAAGCGTGCAAGCCAATGTCGCTTCAAGATGTTCTGACAACTGAGCCCGCTCAAAGAATGTCGCCCCTACGAAGACAACTCGGTCGCCATCCTCAAATTGAAACGGAGCAGTTCGTGCTTTCGCTGGGATCACAGGAGCGGCAAACGCCGTCGGCATTGAAACTTTGAATCGATTGCCGGGTTCATCCGTGACAGTTTTCACTTCCGGCCAATCCCGATCGTTGAAATCGGTCTGTTGCCAGCCAACCGGTGGCATCGCAGGAGCTTTCTTCCAGCCTCCGCCGATGTTTCGCACATCGTTGCCCTTGCGAGCACTCAGTGACAGACCAAAGACAGCAACCTTATCTTCCGAATTGACTTCGACAGCAATCAGGTTGCGTCCCTGTCGCAGCAATGACTTGACGTTGTAGCCTGCAGCTTCAACATTTCCGTCTGCCTGTTTCAGAGCGACGTTCTTCAGAATGCGTTGCCCGTTGACATAGAGCGAACAATGATCATCGGTCACGATCGTCAGTTCAGCGGCCTCAGAATCCGCAGCAGAAGGATCAATCGCCCAACGAAACTGTCCGCTCGCCGTTCCTTCTGGCACCTCAGCCTTAAACCACTGCAGAGCCGTCGCATCCTGTGCAAACGCCGAAGTAACTCCCGCTGGCAGAAGGACGAAGACTGCAATCAGTAGCCATTGAGCAACAGAGCGGCAGGCAGATCCAAAAGAGGTTTCAGGAACCATCGATAAAAACTCCGAGGACAACAAAAGCGTGAGAGCGTGGGCGTGGAATTTGGGGCAAACAGTTCAGAAAAGAATGATACCCGTTTTAAGGCGTAACGGCGCGAGCCGTCCAGTGAGTGCCGAAACCAAGAGTTTGTAATGCCCCAAATGCCCAAAATCAACTTCCAGCGTCCAGCCAGTCGATCGGCAATTTGAAAGGAGTCCTTGTATCATTGCCATTGACGCTTCAATTGTGGCGTTGCAGAATGGCGTTCGCTTGTTTTTTCAGCTTTTTCTCTCGGAGACGCTCATGCGTGCCGCTAATTCCGCGAACCATGTTGCGTCCTCGACACCACATCTCGGCATCACATTACATGACAGAGTCATCGCGGCGCTGATGGCCGCCTCTGTTTCGGCCATTGGGACATTGGCCATTATGGTGGCCGCATGGTTCGCAAATGCACTGCCGCTCTCAGACCGATTACCGCCGGAGCCGGGTGTTTCTCCTGTTCGGCAGCCTCTCGAAGACCTTCCATTGAATGTTATCGACATAACATCACCAGAGGAGTCATCAGACGATTCCTCAGCGCAGAACGAGCAGCCCAATGTGACGGTGCTTGATGCTGATCAGGTGGTCGATGAAAATCTAAACGCTGCCGCGCTACAGCCTCCTGTCGAACCCGCGATCGAAAACGCAACACTCCCTGGCATCGCTGAAGGGACTGGTCGAAATCCGATGGGTCTCGGGCGTCAAATGGGGGGAAAGTCTTCTTCCAAAGGAAATGAGCGACGCTGGTTTCTGGACTACCAAAATGTCCGGTCCTTAGAACAATACAAACATTGGCTGGACGCTGCTGGAATCCAGCCAGGAGCAGTCCTTGCGACAGAGAAACGCCTTGTTTATCTCACACAGCTGAACTCACCAAAGCCGGAATCCACTTCACGCGAATCTAAAGACGCAGGGTCAGAGAAGCGACTGTTCTTCTCGTGGCAAGATGGTTCAAACGACTTCCAGCAGTTCGACCGTGAGCTGTTTTCTCAAGCCGGCGTCGACATTACTGAAGCGACTGTGATGCACTTCGTTTCACTTGAAACAGAAGCTCGCCTTGAGCAACTCGAACTTGAGTATGCGGCTGGCACAGAGATCTCGCGTATTCGCAGAACATATTTTGAACTGCGTGAAGTAGACGGGCGAATCGATTTTGTCGTAACCCGGCAAACGCTACGCTGACCGCATTCTTGAAATGCGTCGCGCGGTCGCAGCGCTGCATCCCACCACGTTCTTGAAGTCCACACTTGCGAAACACTGTGCTGAACGGTGAAGAGGCATCCGGTGGATCTATGGAGTTCTTCTCATGCTTCGCCGTCTCCTGACGACCCCAACTGCAATTTTGCTTTCCTCTGCAACGGCATTGGCTGGTGACTTCCCCACGTTCACTGAGAAAGTCATCGACCCCAATGTTGGCAAAGTCTGCTATGCGGTGACGATCGCGGATGTGGATGGTGATAAAGATCAGGACATCGTGGCTCTGACGGAAAATCGAGTCGTCTGGTACGAACAGCCGTCATGGAAAGCTCATGTTATTCTGCAGGACCAGACTCCGCTCGATAACGTGTGCATTGCTCCTCACGATATCGATGGCGATGGCCAGGTGGATTTTGCAATCGGTGCTGGATGGACGAAGACGGGAACTCTGCACTGGATCCGTCGAACTGCAGATCCGAATGCACTCTGGCAGGTCGCTGCCATCGGCGAAGAAACCAACGTCCATCGCATGCGCTGGGCCGATGTGCTTGGCACCGGAAAACCTCAACTGGTGATTTCACCGCTCAATGCCAGCGTTGGTAACGGTGTGCGATTGCTGGCTTATGAGATCCCTGCAAATCCCGCCGTTGAACGCTGGCCGGGAACTGTTCTGGATGGCGATCTGAACCGCATGCACAATCATGTGCACGTGGATTTCGATGGCGACAAAACTATCGACACGATCACAGCCAGTCGAGAAGGCGTGTCGTTGGTCACTCGTTCAGGAAGTGATTGGAAAGCAGTCCGACTGGGTGAAGGTATCACGGGTAATGCCGATCCAAATCTCAACGGAGCCGGTGAAGTAAAAATCGGTCGCCTTAAGAATGGCCAACGATTCTTGACATCCGTGGAACCAATGCACGGAGATCATCTGGCCGTCTATCTGGAACCAAAATCTGCGGACGGCAAATGGGAACGCAAAGTCATCGATCAGGGCTTTCGCCGAGGTCATGCGTTATGGACAGCCGACTTCGATAACGACGGCTCCGACGACATCGCGTTCGGTCACAGCGATACCCCCGAGAAATTTGGTGTGAGTGTCTATTCTCCGTCAGCGGATGGCACGGAATGGACTCGCCATATTCTCGATGCCGGCGGAATGGCAACTGAGGACCTGATCGTTGCCGACCTCACCGGTGACAACCGCCCTGATATCGTTGCCGGCGGCCGCGGAACTCATAACGTGAAGTTGTATGTGAACCAGGGGCCGGTGGCGAAATGATCCAGTGCGATGTCAGACTTAAAAACGTAGGTTGGACATTCTTGTCCGACAGGCCAGCGACGGGCAAGAATGCCCATCCTACTTCAGAATGCCTAAACCGGACGCTAACGCGTTCCGGCTGATGAATGCGGCGCCTGGATCGGACCTGATCCGGGCAACCTAAATTGGATTTTTCGGAGGTGCCACAGGCTTGGCGGGAGCGGCTTCGGGGGTGGGGCGTTTCCATGTGCCGTCGAGAAGTTGCTGGATGGCAATCTGCATCGATTCGCCGCCACCCTGCTGATAGCCGACATGCACATCTTCGATCACGTTGCCTTTTCCCAGAATCACGGTGTGCGGAATACCAGACACTTTAAACTGCTGTCCGATTTCTCCGTTGCGATCCAGAGCGACAATTGGCGACAACTTGCGTTCAGTCAGGAAGCCTCGAATCTGATCCGATGCTTCCTGCTGATTGACGGCCACGAAGATAACTTTCGACGAATCAAACTCGGAAGTTGCCGCGATATAGTCCGGCAGAGCTGCCACGCACGGACCACACCACGTGGCCCAGAAGTCCAGGACGATGATCTTATCGGCATGGTCTTTCAATCGAAATTTTGAACCATCCAGCAGAGACAGCTCAAAGTCATCTGCCACCTGACCAATCATTGCGGCCCCTTCGGAGGTACCGCCGGACTCAGCCGCGATATCCCAGTCCGGTTCCTGAGCATTCCGTGCGACCCATTGATCAAACGCGGCGATGTTTGTGCGGCTTGCTGGATCCCCAAGGAATAGTTCTCTGATCGTGGCGGCGGGAAAGGCACAGTCGCCCAGCAGCTTCGAGTGGCCCTTGATCTGACCGTTCTCCAGTCGAGCGGGTGTCATCGTGATGCTGAAACCGTCGGCCAACAGGGCCTGCATGGAAGACTCATCTTCATCACCCATCACAAAGCCGTTTTCCGAATCCTCTTCGGCCGTTGTTTCAGAAACCACTGGCTCTACTTTGCTGTCGCCACCCGGCGTTGCGGCATTTGCCTCATTGGAAGTGGTATTGTCTGAGGCTGCTTTTTCAGCTTTCTTTCCCGAATCTTTCTTCGGTGGATCGAGCCAGACAATTGCAGCAACTCGCGAACGATCGATACGCAACGTTTCGAGGCGGGATTCAAACTGCACGTCCGCTTCACGAATCGACTTCAATTGTCCTCGCAGCAGGTCTCCGTTGGCCGCGATCAGTACATTTGTGGGAGGATTGTCGCGGCGAAATCGCGGAACCGTCAGAGTCGCGAGACGAGCTTCTTCCTCAATGAACTGACGAATCGAGGCTCCCGACATGTTGTCGATTTCGAATTTCGAAATCTCAACGCCGTCACCGTTCGATTGTTGAACCATTCCATTCATGATGACTCGCCCCGTCATCGTGACATTCGCATTGAAGGCTAGCCCCTTTGAACCAGCCCCATCGGGATTCAGCTTGATAGTCTTGACTTGTTTGCCGTCAATCGAAACCAGCAGATTGCCATCGCGAGCGACGAGTTGCACGTCCACCTCACCGCTGGCTGCGCGAATGATCTCTTCGGCATTCTGTCCGCCGAAGCCTCGAAAAAACATCTGGTTCTGAGGCGGCAGTCGATCAAGAACCTGAAGATTGGTCTGCATCAGAGAGAAAGAAACATGTGTTGAAGTTTCATCTTTGCGAGTTCCAGAACCAAACAATGAAACCGTCATATTGGCGTAGGATTGTACCGGCCATTTCATATGAAAGCGGACCGTGTCGCCCGTCAAAATCGACGGATGAGAAGCCGACGCGTTGCCACGCAGAACGATGGACTCCACCATCCCGGGCTTTTCATGATCCGCCACAGCTGGCCGGTCTGTCACTGGTGGCTTGTCTGACGAAGCGGGCTTTTCCGTTGAAGCAGCCTCAACCGGCTTCCCGGATTTCTCATGATCCGCCACGGCTTTCTTCGGCGCCTTCATCGAAGCCACACCTCGCCAGCCTTCGGCACCGAATCCTCTCTGATGAATTCTCCCGGTGCCAGAAAGTTCGACCGCCTTGATGTGTTCTCGAGCAAACGACTTCACGTCACTAAATGGCAGTGCGAGTTGAACCTGATCCTCGGTGCAACCCTCAACACGGCACGGCAGTACGTCATTGTTTTTCAGATAGATGACGTCCGGAAAGCTGGCCAGCATTTCGGGATTCTCTGAAAAGTGCTTCATGCCCTCGGCTCGCACAAATCTTGCATCGCCGCCATTTTTCAGCGTCGAAGCGTTCAGGCCACCCAGCGGCTTCCATTGGATCGGTGTGTCAGCCTCGCCATCAACGACGAGACTTCCCTGCAGCGAACCACCCGCATGAAACAGCCGATCTGACTGAGCAGACTCCTTCTGGCCCGGAGTTAGCCCCAGTCGCAGAACATTGTTGAGATCACAGCTTAACGGCGACTCGGAATACGCCGGTCGCAACATGGCACGACCATCCGCAATCGAAACCAACGTGCCCGATACAAAGCCACCGTCAGCCCAGGCTAGATGAGTTGCACCACGGGCTGCGATCGGAGCATTTTCATCAACAGCAAGGACCAGTGAAGCAACCTGATCAACAGGCAGTGGCAGTTCAGCGCCTTCTTTCATGATGACCAGACTGGACGTCTCTGCTGAAAAGCTTTTGATCGCACCGAAGTGCACCGTGCCGTCGGCCATCTGGACTCGATTCTCTTTGCCAGCTGCAAAGCGAGGTTCGCTGCCATCCCAGTTGCTGACTCGCAATCGGCGCAGGCTTAAATCCCACTCTCCATTGCGCAGCAGAATTCCCTCGGCACCACCACGAAGTCCGGTGATGGCGACCTCTCCCAGTTTCTGACCAGCCGGGTTGTAAACCTGCATTTTCTTTTTGGTGTAATCGACAAAGACGTGGACGTGCAGGAAGTGGTCTTTTTCCGAGATCTGCTGCAACGAGGCAAACTTATTTCCGTTGGCCGCCACCAGCACATCCACCCATGATTCAAGACGCAACCCGGCTTTGGCATCGCGTCCAATTGCCAAAGCAAACGACAGTGTCTTTTTCGAATGCAGCTCAACTTCGAGTTCGAATTTCTGAGGCAGCTTTTGAGGCAGAAACAGGGCCGCATCCGCGCGAGTGGTCATGATGCCGCCTTCCGGGTCTTCTGACCAGGACGTTGGCTTCTCCGGGTCTTTTTTGGCGACCGGTTTTTCGGCTGCACCGGGCACAAAAAAACGCACGGCCCCCACGACTCGGCCATTCTCTTCTGTCTCACGTCGGAACGCAGGCTGCCATCCATCAAGTCCGCGAGGACCAGAATAGATCACGCCGCCTGAACCGCCAGCACCCTGCAGACTGACCAGTTGGCTCCGAGGAATCTCGAAGGTCCCAAATCGTGAGCTCTCAAAAGTCAGCGACGTTTCATTCGCCGACTTCAGTGTACCAAACAGCAGATCACCGTTTCGCGTGAGAATCCTAAAGCCTGCAGGCGGAGTTACGGGTTCGGGAACAGCCGGGTACTTCAGTAGCGACAAATGTTCAACGGCAATCTGCAGTGGTTCATTGAATAATGGCGATTCCCATACAAGGACTTTGTCGTCCGCTCGCAAGAGCTTTCCATTCAAGCTGTCGCCGTTACTCCAGACCAAAGTGGAATCGTCTGCGGAACAACAAACGCTGCAGAGAATCAGAATGGCAGTGACTGGCAGAATGGCTTTGATCATGAAGTTCACTTAAGAGAAGAGTCACTGCTTCAGGTTCTTGATTTTGCTCGATCAGCCGGCATGCGTTAGCGTCCGGTTGATTCTGTCTCTAATTCGTATGTTGGACATTCTTGTCCGACTGTGCCCCGAGGGACAGGCATGCCCATCCTACGCGAACCGCAAATTGTCACCGTTCATAAATCGGCAAAAACCGATAGTTCAGAGCCATCGCCAGCAATGACATTCCCGTTCCGTAGGCTGGCCCATGCTGGCTTTGAAAACTGCCATCATCGCTCTGCAGATCTTTTAGCTGTTTAGCAGTCTTCAGGTTCCACTTGTTCCACGCTTCGAAGTCGCCCTGAAACAAAGCCTGAGCCGTGTAGTAGCGAAAGTATTCCGGATAGCTGTACTCTTCGTGCTCCAGATTGACGGTGATGGCTCCGAGCACACCTTTGTACTCTTTCCAGTCTTTCCGCTTCCCGATGGAATAGACAAGAGCTGCAATCGCTTTGAGATTGGCTGAGCCACCGCCACCGATTCCGGAATAGCCAACCTCGCCGCGATTAGTCGTCATCGTCTTAAAATAGTCCAGTGCCTGATCGATGGCTTCATCAGGCACTTTGACACCAGCATTGCGAGCCGCCAGGAGTCCCATCAGGACAGCGCCCGAAACGGACGTGTCAGCATCTGTCGCTTCCGGCCCATAACGCCATGCGTGAAACGAATTGTTCTTTTGTGATGTCACAGCGCCGCGAACAGCCAGCTCCAGTGATTCCCCGATGCTGCGTCGTTCGTCGGCCTTTGTCTCCGCGTCCCACAACGTATCTTCATCAAGAACGCCGTAGACTTCAGACATCCCCAGCATGGCAAACCCATGATGGTACATGCTGCTGTGCCCCATGTTGCCACCGAAGAAACCGGTCGCTTCTGTCTGTCCTTTAATCATGCTGCGAACGGCACGTCGGATGTTTTCGCTGTAGCGACCGAAGTTTGGATCTTCACCGCTCGCCAGAAACGCCATGATACACATGCCCGTGATTCCGGGACCGCTGTCGCCACCTGACCAGATCCCCTCGGGCGTCTGATTCGTGGCGAGCCATTCGAGACCACGATCATAGATCTGCTCGACGTCTCGAGGCACATCCGTCCCGAATCGCACCTGAGTTTCCTGCGCAGAGCAGGCTGCGCTCAGTGACAGGATCGCGAATAAACAAGTGGCCACGGTTTTCAGCACACGGAGTCTCCGGAGTTTTTCGTTCTTAGTTGTTCGCTTCAGCTGATACGTCTTCGCGGTGTCGTGATCCATCGCCATTTCAAGACTTGTGTCTTGTGTAGGATGGGCATTTTTGCCCGTCGAAACTCAGTCGGACAAGAATGTCCAACCTACAACACTCCTTATTTACTTCCTGTTCTCCAACGCATTAAAGAACGCATCAATGCCGTCGCGAAACTCAGCAGGCGTCTGGTCGTTGTTCGTTCCTGTAGCCTGACGAATTTCTCGTCGTTCGATTTGAGCATTCGGATCTGAGCCGGGACCGTAGAGCTCCAATGCCACCTGATCGGTATTGCCTTCGCCACCGCCGCCAGGATTCGATCCTCCACCGCCACCGCCTTTTGGATTCGCTCGTTTGGCCTGCAACAGAAGTTCAATCACTTCGGTTTCCGCAGCAATCGCCTGCGGACCTGTATTTGGCTGGCTCAGAATCTGAGTCGCGTCCGTCATCGCATTTCCAGCAGCCGACAGCAACTGAATTTCCTTCGCAAATTTCTCTTCACCCAGTGGCAGCGAGCGAATGTCGGTCACGACGTTAACAAGTCGGTCGAAGAGTTTTCGCTGTGTTTCGGATTGAGCTTCTGCCTTGTCCTGATAAGCAACGGCTTCTGTTTCTTCGCGGACCTGCTCCAGTGATCGAGTTTCCTCACGTAGATCCATTTCACCTTCCACGATTCGCATCACTTCCAGCACGATCGAAGGCGGTAAGCTATCTCCTTTGCAGCCTTTGCATTGGCCACATTTTGAGGCCGATACGAGTTCCTCAGCCCAGCGATCCAGAGTGTCGCCCCAGAATTCTGCCTTGGCGATGGCTTCACCGCTGCGATTATCCCGAACGCGATCTCCCAGGTCGTTCAGCTTGCTGACGATCTCATACTCTTCCATCTCCTTCAGAATGCGCTGGAATTTTTCTTCCTTGCGTCGATCGTAGTAAGCTTCCAGATCATCCTGGATCGTGCGAACTTTCTGACTTTGACCCTGTTCGGTCGCGGCAATTCGTTCGGTCTGATCTTTCTGTTTCTCGTCGAGCAACTTTTCGCTCACACCGAAACTGTCGAACAATGTGCGGTTCAAGGCCGTGGCCACTTCAAGCTGCTCGCGAGAAGCTGACTTGAAACGCTTAACGAACGTGCTGTCTTCCAGGTCGTCCATGATTTTTTGCAGGTCTTCGCGGACCTTCTGGAATTCCGCCAGCAGATCGGTCTGCTCCTGCACCGCTTCGTCGACCTTTTCTTCGGCCGGATTCTCAGGCTGTTTCTTTTTCTCCGGAGGTGGCCCGCCCTGCAGAACCGTTGAAGGCAGTCCAAACTTACCTTTGCCGGCTTTTGACTCTTCCTTCTTTTCTGAGTCAGCATCTGCAGGATTCTGCTTGTTGAATCCTGACTCAGTATCCGTCAACTTTGGAACGGCTGGCTGCTCGGGGCCGGGCTTCTTGGGTTCGCCGGGTTCACCCGTTTGAGTGCCCTTGTTGTTTCCAGCCTGAGGCGAAGACTTCGCATTGGCGGTTGAACTTGCAGGCTTCTTTCCCGGAGCCTTCGCGCTTTGAGTCAGCAAATCAGCGACCGATGGCATCCGGTTCTCACCGATGTTGCGAAGCTTCTGCAGAGCACCCGCCCAGGTTTCCAGATGCCCAACCATCATCTCCTTGTTTCGCATCGCTTGCTTGAGCAATTGATCGCCCTGATCCGTCACGGACGTCAGTCGATCGCCGTTCGCTCGTTCTGCTGCCGCCTGCTGTTCAATCTCACGGCGAGTTTCCGGAGCATTCAGTTGATCCGGATCCATCTGACGAATCTCACGATTCTTATCGTGCAGACGAACCTCTTCTTCATACACGTCGTCCGCCATGCTCGACCAGCGACGCAACTGCTCCATCATCCACACGGCATGCTGATCCGGAGTCATCACGTGCAATACATAAGCCGGCGAGTAAACTCGACCGCGTTCTTTCAGATAGTCTTCCACATAAGCTCGAACTTCGATCGTCTGCGCGGGCACCTTATCGGTGTCGGCACAGAATGTTGCTTTTGCAGAGAGAATCTTCTTCTCCGGCGCGCCGCCTTCGACCAGCTTCTCTCCGGCGTCCGGATTCGGGTTATGAACCGGATGCTCAACGCCCTTCCATTCCAACCCGATCTGACGAACGCCGAAGTCATCTCGCGACTGCAGGTCAAAGGTGATCACATCCGTCGTTAGCACAACCTGCTGCGGCTCGTCCTGTTGCAGTGCGACACTTGGCTGGCCATCTTCGATCGCGTTGATCTTCAGGCTGAAGGCATCGCGAGAAGTCAGACCCAGCTCATCACGCCAACGGAAATCCAGAACGTCAGACTCGGCGACCGTCAGTGGTGACGGTTTCACACGATTCTTATCAACGGCGGCCGGCTGATTTTTCACTGTGGCTTCGGTAAGGTTACGACTAACCTCTGCTTCGAACTCGGCCACGGATCCCTTTAGTACCGAAATCGCGCCGCCACGTACATCAGCCTTGATTGGTTCTTTGTATTGCAGATACGCAGGCAACGTGATTGACGCTGAAAGTGAACTCAGTTCCGGCCGATTAGCCACTTCAACATTCACGCCCTTGGTCAGGTCGCCAACACGAACATTCAATGTTCCTGTCTCAGTCTGCGGCGGCAACTTGAATTCGTAGTTCTGATTCTGTTTGCCTGCGTTCACCACAGGCTGACCTTCAAACTTCGCAGAGGCTGACGCTGGCGACCAGCGAGTTGATTCGGCCAGTTTTGCATCCAGTGAGAAATCTTCACCGTGCGGAACAAAGATCTTATTCGGCAGCCCATCAACCTGAGCAAACGTGTAACGATCTACATTTCGCCAGGGCATCAACCATCGAGACATCGCGTTGAAGCCAGCGGCTGGCACAATCGCGAGCGCCAGAATTGCAAGCACTGCGGGCACAGCGAGTGTCTTCGCCCAGAATCGATGCTTGGGTCGAGGAACCGCGTCGGAGAAATCTCGCTGACGTACAACGGAATCGACCTGATCAATCGCGGCTTGTGCAAGGCGAGTACTGCTGCCCAGATCTTTGTCGCTGTGAGCCAGCTCGACAATGCCCAACAGCTGATCACCCAGCGCGGGGAATTTATGTTTGAGCAGTCGTGCGACCTGCTCCATGCTGCGAGTCCCCCAGACCCAGCGATGGCACTTCAGAGGAAACAGGACTGCTAGTCCTACAGATCCTGACAGCAACAGGCTCGTGCGAATCAAGGCCGAGGTGTCAATGAAGCGGTCGATGATGAACACAGCCAGATAGGACAGGACGAGTCCAAACAGGCCCGCCAGAATTCCTTCGGCAATTTTGATGATTCGAACACGCTTCCGAAACTGTTCTAGTCGCTCACGTGTGGAATCCGGAAGGCTCAATCCTCGGGAACTCATAATGCGATTCTCCAGATCTCACACACACGGTTTGAACGACGCAAGCACTACTCGTTTAACGGCAAGTCGCAGGCGACTGCGTTTGTTCGCACCGACGCCTCCAGCTTGCGGTTAAACGGCTTCAACACAACAAACTCTCGTCGACGACTGTTGCCAGACTCATCGACACGCCTGTTTTGTCTTCCAAAATCCAGACTCTGTCACACAGCGTGGCCAAAGTATATCCCTGTGGGATCACCTTTGGGGAGTGGCAATCGATGCCCCGAAGCAATAAATCCCCGGCAAATGCGAAGCCCTTCGTCTCCATGAAGTGCCCATATTCTTCTCATTCCGCCCGTGTTTCCTCCGTAGTGACAAGAAAACTGAGTTCTCCCTGGCCCTGTTTAAAGCCTCTCTCCGGCAGAAGCTTTGGCCAGCAAACCGCACCAATTTGAGGCTTTAAAGGCCATTTCAACGACATGTTCTGATTCGCCTCCGCACGAGAATATGGCCAGGAATCTGTCTTGTCAGTCGTACCACGTTTGAAAAACCCGCAGGAATGATCGCGGTAGCGGTGTTTTGAACGCCGATGGTGTTTCACACTATACTGCGTCATCCCTTTCCATCCACTCCAGCGTTTTTGTCGCTGGTATTTTGTGTCTACCGAAAAAGGTGTGTGTTTCATGGTGTCTCCGATTCGTGTTGCCGTCACAGGCGCGGCAGGCCAGATTGGTTATTCTCTGATTTATCGCATTGCATCCGGAGAAGTCTTCGGACCCGATCAGCCTGTGATCCTGCATCTGGTGGAAGTGCCTCCAATCCTGAAAGCTCTGGACGGCGTTCACATGGAACTGGATGACTGTGCGTTTCCGACGCTGGCTGGCGTTGTGAAGGCCGACAGTGATCATCTGGAAGATGGCTTCCGTGACTGTAACTGGGTTCTGTGTGTCGGCAGCGTTCCTCGCAAGGCCGGTATGGAACGAGGTGATCTGATCCGCATCAACGGCCCAATCTTTACCAGCACTGGCCGCGCGATTGCTGCAGCGGCTGCTCCTGATGTTCGAGTGCTCGTCGTGGGCAACCCATGCAATACAAACTGTCTGATCGCGATGAACAACGCGAAAGGTGTTCCTTCTGATCGCTGGTTCGCGATGACCATGCTGGATCAGAACCGAGCGACCTCGCAGCTGGCTCAGAAGGCCGGTGTTCCTATCGCCGCTGTCAGCAATGTTGGTATCTGGGGGAATCACTCGGCAACACAGTACCCAGACTTCTTTCATGCGAAGATCAACGGCAAGCCAGCAACCGAAGTGATCACCGATCACGAATGGTTGAAAGGCGACTTCATCTCCACCGTTCAGAAGCGTGGTGCTGCGGTCATCGCCGCTCGAGGCGCATCCAGCGCGGCGTCAGCAGCGAATGCTGTTTTGGATACCGTGAAGGGCGTGATTCGTCCAACCGCAGCCGGCAGTTGCTTCAGCGCTGCAGTTTGCAGTGATGGCAGCTACGGCATTGAGCCAGGTCTGATCACCGGCTTCCCGCTGGTGAGTGATGGCAAGAAGGTTTCCATCGTGAAAGGCCAGACTCACAGTGAGTTTGCTCAGTCCAAGATCGACATCACGATCAACGAACTGCGTGAAGAGCGTGAATGCGTGAAGGACCTGCTGAGCTAATTGTTGAAAAGACAGCCTCATACGCCACCGGGTTTACCCCGGTGGTTTAACGGCCTCTG
>CAIJTV010000274.1:0-2061 GCA_903823635.1 uncultured Planctomycetaceae bacterium | reverse complement strand
GCTGCCGTTTTCTGTCACCGAATTGCGATTGAACTGGACGAAGGCCCGAACGTCGGCCTGGAATTCCATTCGAACGCCGTACTGGAGATTATTATCAATGACATTTTCATTGATATAAAAGTCCTGCTCGTCCTTGATCGTGTTCTTGGAGAAGATATCAAAGCCGTCGCCCTTGTTGTTCGTGGATCGGTTCTTTTCGATCACGAGCGAATTCAGATAGGCATCCGAGCTGCGAGAAAAATTGAAGCCGTCCAGAGCATTGTTGAGGAAAATCGTATTCGTCAGTCTCAGGTCCTGAATTCTCGTGCGTTCTCCCATCTCAAAACGCACGCCGTGTCCGGCATTTCCACCGTCGTCCACTCCGATAAGGTTACTGTCAATCACCGATTCCGCAAACAACGCAATCGACTCAACGGTGGATCGATCCTGCTCAAGGTTGATAACGATCCCGTCTCCGGAGGTCGACAGGTCTCCGTCATTGACATCATTGACACCTTTGGAAATCGTATTTCCTGCGACGTTGAATCCGGCCGTGCCATAATCCAATGCTTCCAGCAGAATACCAGCTCGCAAATTCTGCTCCAGGATGTTGCCATCACCGGGAGCGTTGGTGCCAATGTTGACGCTGTAGCCGATGTCCTGAAGTGCAGGCAGAGCGGACTTGTTTGTTGCAGCAAACGGCAGAGAAGTGCCTTGCCCAAAGCTATGGGATTTGACGTTGATGCCGGTTTGTGAATTGCCTTTCAGCGTATTCGCAACCATATCACCGTTGAACATCGTGCCAACTGCAACATCGACAAAGATTCCGGCGCCACCATTTGCATTGATAACGTTCTTGCCAATTCGCTGCGGCAGCACGTCACCGGTCGATGTCAGTTCATTCAGCCGAACCCACGTTCCGCCTCCGCCATATGTACCGTTGCCGACCGCACCAATCAGGCTGAACGTATCAGCCGTCAGTGCAGACACTTTGAAAACACCGTTCGCAGCAGAGTTTCCGAGCACTCCGGAGATTCGAACTTCTTCTCCTGTCTTCAGGCCGTGACCTGCTGAAGTGATCACAAGGCTGGACGAATTTGCCGCAGCAGTGATGACGTTGGCTTTCCATGTGCCAAATCCGTTACCGGGAACATAGACGCCGTTGCCTGTCGAACCGTCGAGCCGGAATGTGTTGGCGTCAACGACGGTAATCTTGAAGACTCCGTTTGCAGCTGTATTTCCATTCACATTGCTGATTCGGACTCGCTGGCCGGACTTAAGTCCGTGGTTTGGCGACGTAATCTCAATCGGCCCTGCGTTTGTCGCTGCTCTAATCGTTCCCTGAGGCACCGTGTTCTGCATATCGACAGTGACAAATCCACGTGACACGCCGCTCGGCTGAACCAAAGGAACATACCAGGCACCGCCGCCAGCATAGCTGACACCCGGCAGGGTTCCGTTAACCCCGTTGAGCCGGAATTTATCTTTGTCGATGACTGTGATTGTCTGTGTACCATTTCCCGGATGATTAACGGCGGGATCGTCGTTAACCAATCCCTGCAGAATAATCTGATCTCCGGTGACCAAACCATGATTCGTGGTCGTGACCACGACAGAATTCAGATCCTGAACTCGCTCCACAACACCAGATCGCGAAGTCGTTGGCAGAACCCCGATTCCATTCCCACCGTTGTTCTGAATAACGTTCTCAAGAACAGCACCGGTGAAGTTGCTGTCGATCATGTTGAACCGGATACCGTCTCGACCAGCTCCACTGAAATCATTGCCCTTGATGACCCCGGTCATATCGCTGAATGCGTCGGCGTCCAGCAGTAACGCGTGGCCCGGCGATCCGAGAACCGTGTTGCCCTGAATCAACATGTTCGTCGTCGGGGAGTTTGTGACATCAATGACGATGCCTTGCGTCGTTCCGGCAGTCCGCGGACCGATTGCAAACTCCGAGGCCGTAATCTTTTTAGGATCGCCAACCATTTGTCCGGTGATCAAACGAGTGGCCGTTTTGGCCTGATTCTGCATCGTGGTGGTGATGTCTGCACCAATCAGGTCGTCGCCGAAAATGGC
>CAIJTV010000273.1:0-9461 GCA_903823635.1 uncultured Planctomycetaceae bacterium | reverse complement strand
GGGCCTGTCGGCTATTGGTTCCTGACCCCTTTTCTCAGCTTGCATCCGACGATAGTTCTGTTTGGTATTCGGCATTGAGTTTGAGACGTTATGGCCAAAAAGGCAGCAAAATCAGCAGCAAAGGCTGAAGAAACCAGTGAAGTAAAGCCGGCTGAGAAGCAAACTGCAAAGCCCGCTTCGCGCTCAGCAGCAGAGAAAACTCCGAAGAAGGCTGCTTCTGCTGCTGTGAAGAGCAGTTCGACGGACAACGACCAGACTGAGCAACGGACGCTGGAAATTGGTCGTGAGCTGTTCGGGCGGATTGAGCATCGTTCGCCATCGATCTTCCATGGTCGCTGGTGGGAAGATCGCCTGATGTCGTGGGCGATGAATGACGAAGCGGTCAAAGTTCAGATGTTTCGCTTTGTCGATGTGTTGCCGATGCTTCGGGATCACACTGCGATCGCACGTCACCTCGACGAGTACTTTGAAGAAGTGCGAGATCACCTTCCGTGGGCCGCTCGCCTTGGGCTTGATCTGTCAACCAGCAACAGCATTCTCAGCCGCGCGCTGGCTTTTAATGCACGCACGAATGCGGCACGGATGGCTCGGCGGTTTATTGCGGGCTCCAATGTTGATGAAGTTCTGGCCTCGGTTCGCCGCATTCGCCGAAACCGCTATGCATTCACTCTCGATCTGCTGGGCGAAGCGGTCATCAGTGATTATGAAGCGGATCGATATCAGCAATCGTATATTGATCTTATCAATGGCATGGCTCAGCAGGTCAATGAATGGCCTGAGGACATGCTGTTGGATTCTGACCACGAAGGTCGAATTCCTCGCGTCAACGTCAGTCTGAAACTGTCCGCTCTGGACAGTCAGTTTTCACCGATTGACGCGGAAGGCACGATTCGTCGCGTCTCGGCTCGGCTGCGACCAATTCTGCGAACAGCTCGTGACAATAATGCCTATGTCCACATCGACATGGAGCAGAACGATTATCGCGAGCTGACTTTTGAAATCTTCCGCAGAGTCCTGATGGAAGATGAGTTCCGTGACTACGCGGACTGTGGCATCGTTATTCAGGCTTATCTGGAGTCCGCCGAAAGCGATCTTCACAAGATGCTGGAGTGGGCGAAGTATCGCGGCACGCCGATCTGGATCCGTCTGGTCAAAGGCGCGTACTGGGATTACGAGAATATCGTAGCCGAGTATCGCGGCTGGCCGGTTCCTGTCTTTCGCCGCAAGTGGCAATCGGACGATAATTACGAGCGACTGACACGCGTGTTGATGGAAAACTATCAATGGCTCCGTCCGGCTCTGGCCAGTCATAACCTCCGCAGTCTGGCTTATGGTCTGGCTCTGAAGGAAGAGCTGCAAGTTCCGGATAGGGCCATGGAAATCCAGATGCTCTACGGAATGGGCGATGAACAGGCCCAGTTGTTTCTGGAACGTGGCCATCGTGTCCGCATCTATACGCCGTTTGGCGATTTACTTCCGGGCATGGCGTACCTCGTACGTCGACTGCTTGAGAACACGTCAAACGATTCTTTCCTCCGCCAAAGCTTCACCGAACATATTGCCGTCGAGAAACTCCTTATGAAGCCATCCAGCCATTCCGCTGCAGAACCTCCTATTCAGAGTGGTCCTCGCCCTGGATTCAATAACGAGCCGCTGATCGACTTCTCGAAAGAGGAGAACCGTGACGCGATGGCCCACGCCTTGTCTGAAGTTCGCGATCAGTTTGGCGGCGTCTACTCTTTGATCATTGATGGCAAATCATGCGACAGCCGTGCCACACTCGTTTCTCGAAATCCTTCGAAGACTTCGGAGATCATCGGACGCGTCGCTTCGGCGACAGTTGATCAGGCGACTGATGCGATTGAAGCGGCCCGGCGAGCATACGGAATGTGGGCTGCAACTCCGGTGGAAACTCGTGCGGAATACCTGGAACTGATCGCGGCTGAAATTCGTGAACGTCGTTTTGAGTTGACGGCTTGGGTAGTCTTCGAAACCGGTAAGCCGTGGGCCGATGCGGATGCAGATGTTGCCGAAGGCATCGATTTCTGTATGTACTATGCTCATGAAATGAAGCGACTTGGCTCTGCTCAGAAATGCGATTTTCTGGGCGAAGATAACAGCTATTCCTACCGTCCGCGTGGTGTCTGCGTGGTGATTGCTCCGTGGAACTTCCCGTTTGCGATCCTGACGGGGATGACACTGGCGGCCGTTGTGACTGGCAATACTGTCGTCATGAAGCCCGCGGAGCAGTCTTCCGTCGTTGCTGCCAAACTGATGGAAATTATTCGCAACTCCAGTGTCCCGGACGGAGTTGTTAATTTCGTGCCTGGAATCGGCGAAGAAATCGGCCCAGCGTTGGCCGGACACCCGGATGTGGATCTTGTCGCGTTTACGGGTTCTCAGAACGTCGGCCTCGAGATCAACCGTGCGGCCGCGGACACTGACAAACGTCAGAAAAATGTGCGGCGTGTTATCGCAGAGATGGGTGGCAAGAATGCCATCATCGTCGACGATGATGCGGATCTTGATGAAGCCGTGATGGGAGTCATTCGCAGTGCGTTTGGCTATGCTGGACAGAAATGTTCAGCGTGTTCTCGTGTAATCATTCTCGAGGCTGCCTATAAGCCGTTTGTGGACCGATTGATCGAAGCGACGAAGAGTCTGAAGATTGGTACGGCTGAAGATCCGGGCACGACAATTGGCCCAGTGATTGACGATGAGGCTCGTGACAGAATTCTCGAGACGATTCGCAAAGTTGATCCGGAGCATGGTGGAATTCTGACACTTGCGATGGATCCGGGACCTCTGACAAAGCAGGGGAGTTTTGTCGGTCCGCACATCTTCATTGATGTTGATCCGACCTCTCCTTTGGCTCAGAACGAGATCTTCGGGCCGGTTCTTTCAGTGATCCGGGCTAAGAATCTGGATGAGGCATTCAGTATCGCCAACAATACTCGATACGCTCTGACCGGAGGCGTCTACAGTCGTAGCCCACAGACCCTGCGACGTGCTCGCAATGAGTTTGAAGTGGGCAACCTGTACCTGAATCGTGAGATCACGGGTGCACTTGTGCAACGTCATCCGTTTGGTGGGTACAAGATGTCGGGCATTGGCAGCAAAGCTGGTGGTCCAGACTACCTGCTGCAGTTCTTGATTCCGATTAATGTGTCGGAGAACACAATGCGTCGTGGATTCGCTCCGAAACAGGACGAGTAGTGTTTGAGCAGGATTATGCGGTCATGACTTCGAAGATCTCATGGCCGCCCTGAGCAATCTCGATGGGACGGCCGGTTTGATCGGGCACGCGCAGCGCTGGATCGATGCCTAATGTTCGATAGATAGTTGCAAGAAGATCTGCCGGGCGAACCGGGTTATCAGCAACATAGGCGGCTTGGGTGTCGGATGCGCCGTAGACCGTGCCGCCGCGAATTCCGGCTCCGGCCAATAGCGAACCATAGCAGTTCGTCCAATGATCACGCCCCGAGTTCGCGTTGATGCGCGGCGTGCGCCCCATTTCACTGGTCACCACAATCAGCGTTTCATCCAGCAGCCCGCGTTCCTGCAGGTCCGTCATCAGAGCGTGCATAGTCTGGTCGAACCCGGGCAGTTTGTTCTTCTTCAGGATATTGAAGTTGTTGTTGTGCGTATCCCAGGCATCGTAGTCGACATTCACCGGGCCCCAGAACAGATCCCAGGTGACGTTGACGAAGCGAACTCCAGCCTCAATCAGCCGCCTCGCGATTAATGTGGAATTGCCGAACAGCGTTTGGCCGTATCGATCCACCATCTTCGGATCTTCCTGCGACAAATCGAAAGCCTGTCGCATGGCTGATGAGGTTAAAATATCGAACGCCTGCTGCTGATTGCGTTGATAGGAGGACGGCGTCACGGTTGCAAACTGATCCAGCCGTCGTCGTTCAACATCGATCTGAGATAACAGCGATCGTCGAGTATTCAGACGATCGATCGTCATCCCGTCTTCCAGGGATGTGCTCGGCAACACAGGAGCACCGCGCACGATTTGAGGAGTCCCGGGGGACGGAGCGAATGAGCCTTTGTCGTAGAACGGCATGCACTCTGTTGTCAGCGCGTCGTACTGCTTGCCGAGGAAACCACCATACGGTCCGGATCGGCGAAAGGACTGTCCCCAGCCGAGCCAGTGTGGCATATAAACATATTGAGGCGTCTCGGTATGCTCGCCACTGAGGTACTGTAGCACCGACCCGATACTTGGTGCATCTGTGGGTCGAGGATGCTGGTCCGGCGGAATGACATCAAAGCCGGTGTAGCATGGCAAACAGTTGTGACACCCCGCCTTGTGATTCACCGATCGGATAAACGCAAATTGATGGGCTAGTTGAGCAAACTTTGGCAGATGCTCACAAACTTCAATCCCCGGGACCGTGGTCGGAATCGGCTTGAATTCACCTCTGACCTCTGATGGTGCGTTGGGTTTCAGGTCATACATATCCTGAGTCGCCGCACCGCCCAGCAAAAAGATGAAGATGACGTTTTTTGCTTTGCCGTCTTTGATAAGCCCGGACTGTTCAGCCTGCAGCATCTGAGGTAGACCGAAGCCTCCCATCGCAGATAATGCTCCCGCCCGCAAAGTTTCTCGGCGAGTGAAACCGTCACAACATCGTCGTGGACTACCGAGCATTGTCAGCATCAAGGTTCTCCTGAAACGGCGGGCGACGCAACTTTGAGGCAGCGTACAATTGGGCGGGGGACATGGATGATAGTCAATTGGAACGCGAATAAGCAAAGTCTTTCACGTCAATTCGACTGCAACATCTTTGGCACGGCAGACCTGAAACCGCCCGAACGACTGGACTCGGACAGAGGATGAAAGCCACAATACGAGAAACTCGCCCACTCTATTCCCACCTGTTGTGATACATGAAAACGCTTTCTTCTTTGTTGTTGCCGCTGCTCCTGTTAGCTGCGCCTCTGCTGTGCGATGCGGCCGACGAGGTCAGCTTTGAATTGCAGGTCAGGCCAATCCTCACTGCAAAATGCCTCGAATGCCATGGCCCCGAGACGCAGGAAAGCCATCTTCGGCTGGATCGTCGCTCGTTGATGTTGCGTGGTGGCGATTCCGGCGAGCCAGCGATTATCGTTGGCGACAGTGAAAAAAGTCACTTGATCGCTCTTGTATCGGGACATGAAGCAGGCAAGCTGATGCCGCCGGATGAGGCGAATCGGCTGACGGAGTCTGAAATCCAAATACTGCGAACATGGATTGATGCTGGTGCCAAGTGGCCCGGTTCAGAGAACGAATTGGACGCGGAGTCTGGCGAACTTGATCACTGGTCCTTCAAACAAGTCACGGCCATCGCTCCGCCTTCGATCGACAGCAAGTTCGTATCGAATCCGATCGATGCATTCATTCTTCAGCAACTGAACGAACGCAGCATCGTTCCGAATCCGCGTGCATCAAAGGCAGAACTGATTCGACGGATCTACCTCGACATGCTCGGATTGCCGCCGACTCCGGAAGAGGTCAACGCGTTCGTTGCTGATGAACGACCGGATGCATACCAGCAACTTGTTGAGCGAATTCTGGCGAGTCCTCACTATGGCGAGCGGTGGGCTCGTTATTGGCTGGACCTGGTTCGCTTCGCAGAAACTAACGGTTTCGAAACAAACCGCGAACGTCCCAATGCGTGGCCGTATCGCGACTACGTGATTCGTTCGCTGAACGAAGATAAGCCGTATGATCAGTTTCTGCGTGAACAGATCGCGGGCGATGCGATTGGAGTGCCCGAAGCGACGGCGTATCTTGTCTCGGGACCTTACGACCTCGTTAAGAGCCCAGACATAAATCTGACTCTGATGCAGCGTCAGAATGAACTCGATGACATCATTGGAACCACCGGGACTGCGTTCATCGGCCTGACAATTGGGTGTGCACGATGTCATAATCACAAGTTCGATCCGATTCGGCAGACAGATTATTACTCGATGCAGGCAATCTTCGCAGGCATTCAGCACGGCGATCGTTCGATGCCGCTGTCGCCGGATAAGCAGCAGGAGATTACAGAGATTGATCGGCAACTGGTGCGGCTTCGTGAACAGCTCAAGCCGTTTCTGAAAGATGCCGGTCCAGGTCGCCCGGCCGTGACGGCTCGCGGTAACGAAGAACTGTTCGAAGCCACGCCAGCGAAGTACATTCGCTTCACGATTGATGAAACCAGCGGCGCCGAGCCGTGCATTGATGAACTGGAGATCTTCAGTGACTCCATCAATGTGGCTCTCGCATCAACCGGGGCAAAGGCAACGGCTTCAAGCACATTGCCAGGTTATGAAGTTCACAAGCTGGAACATCTCAACGATGGCCGCAGTGGAAACTCGCGGAGCTGGATTTCTAACGAAGGCAACAAAGGCTGGGTGCAGATTGAACTTCCGGAAGTGAAGCCGATTCAACGCATCGTATGGGCACGAGATCGAGACGGCCAGTTTGGTGATCGAGTCGCAACGAAGTATCGCATCGAAGTTGCTGTCGAAGCGGGGCAGTGGAAGGAAGTGGCTTCGTCGGCCGATCGACTTCCATTCAACGGCAAAGCAACTCAGCCCGAATACGACTTCGCGAAGTTCCCCGACACGGAATCTCAGCGAGGCCGCGACCTCTTCAATCAACTGCAGGATGGCGAACAACGCAAGTCACAACTTCAGGCCTCCGCGACGATTTATGCCGGGACCTTTCAGCAACCCGGGCCAACTCATCGTTTGTTCCGTGGCGAACCGCTGGCCAAGCGTGAACAGGTGGAACCAGGCACGGTTGCTGCTTTTGGCAAGCTGGCGATCAGCGAAGCCACGCCGGAACAACAACGTCGACTGGCACTCGCGGACTGGATCGCATCTCGCGAGAACCCGCTGACCGCCAGAGTCATCGTGAATCGCTTGTGGCAGTTTCACTTCGGCAAAGGGCTGGTCTCAACTCCGAGCGACTTTGGTAAAGCCGGCGTCGCGCCGACTCATCCTGAACTGCTGGACTGGATGGCTCGCGAACTGATGGACAACGGCTGGTCTCTGAAACATGTGCATCGGTTGATCCTGACATCTTCGACCTATCAGCAAAGCAATCAGCCACGCGAGGATGCTCTGCAGGCCGATGCGGCGACCGAATGGTGGTGGCGATTTCCTCCTCGTCGATTGGAAGCCGAACCAATTCGCGACAGCATTCTGGCCGTGACCGGCGTCCTGGATACTCGCATGTACGGTCCCGGATTCAGCGGCTTTGAAGTCGAATTGGAAAACGTCAGGCATTACTTTCCGAAAAAGAACTACGGCCCGGAAGACTGGCGCCGCATGATCTACATGACGAAGGTGCGACTGGAGAAGGAATCTGTCTTCGGCATCTTCGACTGTCCGGATGCCGCTACCTCTGTTCCCAAACGAGGCCGCTCGACGACGCCTCTTCAGGCCCTGAATTTGTTCAACAGTCCGTTCATGTTGCAGCAATCTGAACTCTTTACCGACCGCCTGAAACGCGAGTGTGGTGACGATGCTTCAAAACAAATCGTGCGTGCCTTCTGGCTCTGCTTCAACCGCGAACCGGATGCCACCGAGCTTATCGATTCTGCAGAATTTGTGACCGAACAGGGGCTCCCAGCCTTCTGCAGAGCGATGTTGAACAGCAATGAGTTTGTATTTTTACAGTAGGCCCTTCGCTCCGCCGATGGGCAGTCAGTTTGCACCGTTCCATCAATCCTGCACTTTGTTTCTTGGCCTCATCTCCGACTACAACGCACAAATTCCTCTGTCGGCGGAGCGACCGGTGTACGGTACACCAGTCGCTCCGCTGACGGGAATGAGAGCTCCAATCCTATGCAATACGACAACTCAATCGCTAATCGACATCTTCTCAACCGCCGCGGCTTTCTCGACAACACGGCCACGGGGCTTAGCAGCATTGCGCTGTCGATGATGCTGGCGGAGCAGGGGTTTTTGAAGGCGGATGATGCAAAATCGAATACGGTTGGGGGCAAGTCGCCGATCCGACCGAACATTGATGCATCAAGGCCGTTTGCATCGAGGCAGTCGCATTTTCCAGCAGCGGCAAAGCGAGTTGTCGTGATCTTCTGCTCGGGGGCATGCAGTCATGTGGATACGTTTGACTATAAGCCCGAATTGATTGCTCGTCACGGTCAGCCGCTGCCTGGTGCGGACAAGCTGATTACGTTTCAGGGAGAACAGGGCAATGTGACTCAAAGCCCGTGGACGTTTCAGCCGCGAGGTGAAAGCGGCAAGATGATCTCAGACCTTGTCCCACATCTCGGCGCGTTGGCGGATGACATGTGCTTCATTCATTCGCTCAAGGGTAAGACGAATACGCACGGCCCCGGTGAAAACTACATGTCGACTGGTTTCACGCTTGATGGCTATCCCAGCATTGGGGCGTGGACGACGTTCGCTCTGGGAACAGAAAACGACAACTTGCCGTCGTATGTTGCGATTCCGGATCCTCGAGGAACTCCACAGAATTCGGTGAACAACTGGGGCCCCGGATTTCTGCCGGCCGCGTATCAGGGTACCGACTTCAATACGTCACTCCCCATTCGCAATCTGGCTCGACCGGAGTCCATTGCGGAAGCGTCGGACAAGAAGACTCGCGATTTCCTGAAGCGGCTTAACGATCGACATCTTGAACGGTTCCCTGGCGACACGGAACTGGCGGCTCGCATTAGCAGCTATGAACTCGCCGCAAAGATGCAGCTCAGCATTCCGGAAGTGCGAGATCTCTCAACGGAATCAGCGTCGACTCTTGCGATGTACGGAGCCGATGATGCTCAAAACACATTGAAGGCTGCTTACGCAAAGAACTGCATTCTCGCGAGGCGATTGCTGGAGCAGGGCGTGCGGTTTGTGCAACTTTTCAACGGTGCGTATCAAACCGGTGGCGAAGGAGTCAGTAACTGGGATGGCCATAAAGTTTTGAAAGATCAGTACAGTGTCCACGGGCCTGTGCTGGATCAGCCCACAGCCGCGTTGATCACGGATCTGAAACAACGGGGACTGCTGAAAGACACGCTGGTCGTATGGTGTACCGAATTCGGGCGCATGCCAACGTTCCAAAAAGGTGCCAGCGGGCGAGACCACAATCCGGAAGGCTTCACCTGCTGGATGGCCGGCGCCGGTGTCAAAGCTCCATTCACATACGGAGCGACGG
This sequence comes from uncultured Planctomycetaceae bacterium, assembly GCA_903823635.1. GTDB lineage: Bacteria > Planctomycetota > Planctomycetia > Planctomycetales > Planctomycetaceae > SXXK01. Next base: position 289 of record CAIJTV010000273.1, on the reverse strand, counting down.
ATGAGTTTGGTTACAAGGCTGTTGAGAATGTCTGCAACGTTCATGACTTTCATGCCACGATCCTGCATCTGCTCGGATTGGATCATGAGCGTCTGACGTTCTACTACAACGGACTTGAACGTCGACTCACTGATGTCGAGGGCGTGGTTGTGAAAGATGTATTGGTCTGACCCGCCACCGGGCCTGCCCCGGTGGTCTAACGGCTTCTGCACCACTTGTTGTATTTATGTGAGGAATAGCGAAAATCAGACAGAGTGGTGCAGAGGCCAATGAACCACCGGGGCAGGCC
>CAIJTV010000272.1:0-2426 GCA_903823635.1 uncultured Planctomycetaceae bacterium | reverse complement strand
TGATGGGCACCAATCCCAGTTGGTTTGCTCGAAATGCCGACGGTGCCAATGAAGTGAAGTCGCTGCCTGACGATATTCTGAAACACTTGCCGGTGGAGCGAGTTTCGTGGCTGGACTGTCAGGAGTTTCTCAAGCGACTGAACGAACTGGATCAGCAGCCTGTCTGGACTTATCGACTTCCGACGGAAGCCGAATGGCAGTATGCGTGTCGTGGTGGTCCGATGAAGGATGCGTCAGAAGCGGAGTTTGAATTCTACGCCCCGTCGCCGGGGCATGATTTGCTGCCAGATCACGCCAACTTTGCTCGGGAGCTGGGCTGGAACCGTCCGTGTCGAGTCGGTTTGTTTGTCCCCAACAAACTGGGGCTTTATGACATGCATGGAAACGTTGCGGAGTGGTGTGACGACAAAGCCCAATGGCTGAACACGGAATCGCGTCTTCTGCATACTGGCGGTTGGAATGATTCGGCTGCTGGTGGCCGAACTTCCCGCATCGAAGCACCGCCAGAAAACTACACCTATTACGACCTCGGGTTTCGTGTCGCGCGAGTGCCGGTCAAACCATAACCTCAGCGAGCGGCAGGGCGTCGTGGGGATTTTGGATTTTGGATTGCAGATTGCAGATTGCAGATTGCAGATTGCAGATCTGTACATCTGCATCCAATCGCAAATCGGCAATCCAAAATCGGCAATCAAAAATGCCTCTCGCCGTGTGTTTCCGTCGAAAAAGCACCCTCAAAAAAAATCTTTCCATTTTGCGGAAGAAGCGGAAGCCTTGCTGCGTAATCGTTCTGTCGTTGTTTAATCACTACTGAAACGAGGGGCGGAAAATGGGTTCACTTCGCGAAACACTGCGGTCCACATGGTCATCAATTTTTGGCAAAAACGTCCACAAGCGACGTCGACAGGCGATCAGGTTGGCAGCAGGTGACCATCTGGAAAGCCGTCTTTTGCTGGCGACACTTGTCAATACGACGACACTCACGTACCAGGACACTGACGGAGACAATGTCACGGTCAGTTTCTCCATGCCGATTCTGACCAATGCGACCGTGGCCAATTCCGTGTTCACGTTCGATACCGGCACAGTCAATGGATCCAACGCAGGCAAACAGCAACTTCGCTCCATCAATCTTGCCTCGCTTCCCGCGGCCGCCGGAACGACGATTACAACTACGGCCGTCCGAAGTGCGACCACCGGCGGTGACGGATTTGCAGCGCTTGGGCAAATCAATGCCACTGGCCGTGACATCAGCACCGTCACGATCGATGGAGACCTGGGCCGGATTCTGGCGGGAGATGCGGTCGGAACGACACAGGGACTGGGAGCACTCACGGTGCATTCGATGGGTCGGTTCGGTACTTTCACAGGGGCGACGGATCTCTTCAGTGAGATCAATGGGACACTGCAGTCAATAAAGTCCAAAACGGACATGAAAGATGTCAGGTTCACTGTATTCGGAAGCATAGGGAGCATCGAGATTGGCGGTTCGCTGATCGGTGAAACAACCAGTGGTGGGCTGATCAATTCGATCGGTGACATGGGTCCCGTGAACATCACCGGTGATGTCATTGGAAAGGTCAGTAGCTCGGGTCTTCTCGTCTCCGATGGGCTCATGGGCAGCGTAACGATCGGTGGGTCACTCATCGGTGGAAGACTTCAGTCCTTCAAGGACATGGGGCTTGTCAATATCGGACGAGACGTTCAGGGCGGAGACGCTGGAAGAAGTGGGGCGATTCAATCTTCCGCTAAGCTGGCGGGCGTCACAATCGGCGGATCGCTGATCGGCGGGAGCGCTCGGAACAGCGGGCAGGTCTCTGCGGTTGGCACCATGGGACCGGTCGTAATCACCGGCGATGTCCGGGGCGGTTCATTCAATGCGTCTGAGACGACTGAGAATCAGGCAGCGGGCGCGGTTGTTTCAAACGTCAGCATCACAAGCGTGACAATTGGTGGCTCACTCTTCGGTGGCGCGGGCGCTTTCAGCGGACTGGTTTACGCACCAGGCAATCTGGGGGCTGTCAGCATTAAGGGGAATGTTCGCGGTGCCACCGGTCAAAACAGTGGCTTCATTCGCTCCGAAAACGGCGGGATCGCAAGTGTCACCATCGGGGGATCGCTTCTTGGTGGAGAAGGCGATGCATCGGGACTCGTCGTCTCACGTTTGGATATAGGGCCGGTGGCCATCACAGGCAATATTGTTGGAAACGCAACTGGCAGCGGTCGAGTTGTCAGCGGTTTCGGCAATCTGGGCAGTGTCACGATCGGCGGGTCCCTGATCGGTGGTAACGGACTCTTCAGTGGATCAGTTTTTGCCGAGGACGGTGGTGTCGCGAGTGTCACCATTGGCGGGTCACTGCTTGGCGGCGCCAGTGGATTTACCGGAGCGATCCAGACCGCGAAGAATCTGGGGCCGGTCACGATCA
>CAIJTV010000271.1:0-2970 GCA_903823635.1 uncultured Planctomycetaceae bacterium | reverse complement strand
GCTCTGATCGAAGTCAGCAGGCTGCCGACACGAACCATGAAGAACTCGTCAAGGTTTGAGGCGGTAATCGCGAGAAACCTCAATTGTTCCAACAGCGGTACAGATGGATCACAGGCCTCGTCCAGAACTCGCTGATTGAATTCCAGCCAGCTAAGTTCACGATTGGTAAATTCAGGTGTTATTTCTGACATCGTCTGTTCTGACAGGCAGAGAAACCTGTGTTGCTCTCTGAGAAAACGGAGTCCAGCACCTTGAGTGAAGGACGCCATCGTAGGATTCGTTGATGCGGATCACTCGAAAATCGAACTTCCGCGAATGGCAAGTCTAAATCGCATTGCTCAATGAAGCAATTATTGGCGAATTCCGGTGATATTGACGCCGCTGCCGATCAGCAGATTATTCTCATAGGCCCAGCGATAAAACCGGCCCGACTTTTCGGGGGGCAATTCTTTCAGCTGCGAAAATCCTGCTTCCGCAAACCAACCCCTCAGTTCATCCACAGTGTGATGATATTGAAACCTGGGGGCCCACCAGTCAAAAGTATCACACACTCGGTTTTCATAACTCGGGTGCGCACTGAAATTGACGACCTTGTTGAGAGTCCGATTCACCATCGGAATGCTTCCCAGAATAGCCCCAAGATGACAAAACGGCATCAACACGGCCGCCGGTAATCTTGAAGTCAAAGCACGAAGGCCGGTATTGATCAGTTCCTGCCACCATTGATTTCGGCGGTAGAGCCAGACCGAGTAGCGCCCGCCCGGCTTCACCATTCTCGCGACGGCATCGAATACAGCTCGCGTGTTGGCATCATGATGCATTACGCCAATCGAGAAAACAAAATCGAACGAGGCCTGTTCCAGCGGAAGCTGCTTCAGATCTGCCTGAACAAAATGCACATCGAGCAGATGCGCACACAGATTACGAGCTTTATCGACAGCTCGAGTATGGTCCGCCCCGACAACAACGGCACCATTTTCACCGCAGATCTTCGAATATCGACCGCCACCACATCCGGCATCAAGCACCCGCATTCCGCGAAGCTGATTCAGAGCGATACCAGTCTTCGCCTCAAACGTCGCGCGATCTTCATCATCATGCGCCACTTCGAATGTTGTCCACTGGTGACCAAAACTCTCCAGATGCTGATCACTGACGAATCTCGGAATCCCATCGATGATTCGCCAGCGAGCCTTTGAATCCTGCGATTTGACACCAACGCCGCCTGCATCCACAACCAAGGCGGAACCATCCGCTGGGTTTCGCAGCACGGAGAGTAACTCAGGCGCTATGGAGGAATCTGAGTCAGTCATGGCCCATCGCAGGAATCAGAAGAGAACTGAAGCAATGACACAAGTATGCGGACACTTCGGCAGAATTCTCAGGTGGAAACCTCAGCCGTTGCCACCGCTTCGGATGACTCCACGATCCATGTGAATCTTGTATTCGACCGCGTCCACCAAAGCGATCCAGCTGGCTTCGATGATGTTTTCACTCACGCCAACAGTACTCCAGACACTGTTGCGATCGCGACTTTCAATCACAACTCGAACCTTGGCTGCAGTTCCCTCTGAACTGTTGATCACACGGACTTTGTAGTCGACAAGAGCCATTTCCGCGAGTCCCGGATATGCTGGTGTCAGTGCCTTTCGCAACGCGCTGTCCAGAGCATTTACTGGGCCATCACCTTCGCCGACAACGTGCTGACGAGCTGAGCCGATTGCCAGCTTGATCACAGCTTCTGTCATGGGGTCGCGGGCCTGATTTTCAACATGCACTCGATAATGTTCGAGCTGAAACGCGGGCTGATAACTGCCAGCCTGTTTCATCACCAGCAAATCAAACGACGCTTCTGCCGCCTCAAACTGATATCCCTCGTTCTCCAGATCCTGAACGGCGTTCAGAATCCTGGTCATCAGTTCGTTGTCCTGACTGATGTTGAACTTCGTTGTTTTGGCCACGATATTGGATCGACCGGACAACTCGCTGATCAGAATCCGGCGTTCGTTCCCAACAGCTTCGGGAGTAATGTGTTCGTAACTTCTGGCCAGTCGATTGACAGCATGAACGTGCATGCCTCCCTTGTGAGCAAAAGCACTTGTGCCGACAAATGGCTGACCCGAACGAAAATTCATGTTGGCCAGTTCGTACACATAGCGAGACAGCTCAGTCAGCCTTTGAATTCCACCCGGGACAAGAACTTCGTAACCCAGTTTGATATTCAAGTTTGCGGCGACAGAAACAAGATCCACATTCCCGCAACGTTCGCCAATGCCGTTGATTGTTCCCTGAACCTGTATCGCGCCTGCCTTCACAGCCGCCAACGAATTTGCAACGGCCAGCTCACAGTCATTGTGGCAATGGATTCCGATTGGCACTTTCACTGCGGCCTTCAGAGCTGAAACAAACTCCGCAATTTGTTCTGGCAATGTTCCTCCGTTGGTGTCGCACATCACAATCATGCTGGCTCCGGCGTCCGCTGCGGCCTGCAATGTCTGCAGGGCGTAGTCAGGATTCGCCTTCCAGCCGTCGAAGCAATGCTCCGCGTCGTAGATCGCTTCTCGTCCTTCTGATGCGACATACCCGATGGAGTCCCTGATCATCGCAATGTTTTCTTCCAGCGAGACTCGCAGGACTTCCGTGACATGCAGGTCCCACGTCTTGCCAACAATGGTCACCGCTGGAGCTTTTGATCGAATCAGTGCCTGCATGCCAATATCGTCTTCAGCCGCAACGCCTTTTCGGCGAGTCATCCCAAAAGCAGAAACGCGGGCGTGTTTCAGATCCATGTCAGCTATTCGCTGAAAGAATTCTTCGTCTTTGGGATTGGAGAGTGGGTATCCGCCTTCAATGTAGTCAAATCCCAATGAATCCAGCCGCTGAGCAATCATCAGCTTGTCCTGCAGCGAGAAATTTACGCCTTCTCCCTGAGAACCATCACGCAAGGTTGTGTCATATAGCTGGATACGG
>CAIJTV010000270.1:0-1508 GCA_903823635.1 uncultured Planctomycetaceae bacterium | reverse complement strand
GGTGACCCCGGCCCGGAACTGCCCTTGCAGATTGAGACGGATCCTCATTCCCTGACACTGATTGTCCCATGAAACTTCGCCGGATCAGACATCTGCTTGAGTACGCCGTCTTCCTGACGCTGCTCTTTGTCGTCAGATGTCTGCCCGTCCACGCAACTGTCGCGATGGCCAATGGGCTGGCCTGGTTCATTCACTGTGTATTGCCGAAGAAGCTGACTCGCTACCACGTTGCGAGAGAGAACCTGGCGATCGCGTTCGGGGAATCGCTCAGCGATGCTGAAGCCGACCGAATTATTCTCGGAATGTGGCGGCACTTGTTTCGTATGGTCTGCGAAATGATCCAGCTACCTCGTCGCTTTCGCCTGAGCTCCTGCGCGGATGTGCTGGATTTTGAGCGACGCGATGACTGTGTCCGGGCATTGTGTTCCGGTCGTCCCGTGCTGTTTCTGGGAGGACATTTCGGGAACTGGGAGATTTCCGTCAACACGTTTGGCCACTTCGGCTTTCCCATGGGAGTCGTCGCTCGACCGCTGGACAATCCTTATCTCCACGAGTGGTTCAAGGCGTTCCGCGAGTCGACGGGCAATTCGCTGATTTCCAAGCAGGGAGCTGGTTCGGAGCTTTCTGAGATCATGGAAAAGAACGGCATGGCTTCGCTGTTGTGTGATCAGGACGCTGGCGTTTCTGGCTTGTTCGTGGATTTTTTCGGCCGACCTGCATCCACCTTTAAATCGATTGCCTTACTGGCTTTGCAGTACAATGCGTTGATCGTTGTGGGTGGAGCCTGGAGATTGCCAGATCAAGCCAGCCGAAATTCACACTGGGTCCGTTTTTGCCTGACGACGCAGGAGATTATTGATCCGGCCGACTATCAGGGAGCGAATGGAATTAACGAGCTGACTCAGCGATTCACTTCAGCGTTGGAAGCTTTGATTCGAAAAGCTCCGGAGCAGTACTTCTGGGTTCACCGTCGATGGAAGACTTCGCCGGATGCTCGCCGCAAGCGCCGGACTGCAGCGGCGTAGGCAACTTGGCACACTTCGGATCGAGGCTGATTTCTGCTGTCTGTTTCAGCTGTCGATGGCATTGAAATCATCTGGCATTTTCCGACAACATGAACCCCCTTGACGCCGTGGCGCGATGGCATCAAGATCCGCAGCTATGTGATGAGCATTGGAGCAGGGACAGTTTTGCCCCTGCGAGGTTTGATACATTTACCAATTGAAGACAAGGCTGACCAAATGAGCGGACCGATTGTTCGGACCGGGACGACACCTGCATTCTGGAAAAACTGGGAGCAGGCGTTCGGCGGGAAGAAAACTGAAGGTAGTGCAAAGAAGAAGGCCACTGGCGCAGACAAGAAGCCAGTTGTCGCAGCGAAGAAAGCCGCCAAGAAGGCCGGTAAGAAGGCTGCAGCGAAGAAGAAGAAGTGATTCAGTTGAATTCTGCAGAAGAATCAACAGCGCGACCACAGGCCGAGCATTCTCGCGTTGGCCTGTGGTCGACTT
>CAIJTV010000269.1:0-11379 GCA_903823635.1 uncultured Planctomycetaceae bacterium | reverse complement strand
GCATTCGTGCACGGTAGCAATCATGCGTACCTCCAAAGGTCCGGCAAATGGAAGCTGAGTCGATCGCGAGGCTCGTGATCACGCCACAGAAGTCAGCAGGGGTAATGCTTTGGGGCGGTGGGACCGAGAATGAAACACTCGTTCGAATAGAAAAAACGGTATGGTCTCTGGAGTCCGACATAGCTGGGACGTCCTAAATCGTCCCAACAGAGTTTGAATCGAACGGTCAGCACGATCCCGATTTCCTGAACGACAGTCAATAGCACATCCGGTTGTCCGAGGTGTTTGTTGAAAGGGACAGAGCGCACCTCCGGTACCTACCGAAGATAGGGCCGAATTTTTTTGGTAACGAGGCGTTCCGAGCTTGCTCGTTGCCTCAGCATTTCAATTCCATAAACATAATGATCGACCTTGTGTACGGTCCGCTAATAACGTTAGCGCGGGAGTGACGCCCCGGCTAGGCATACCACAATCCCGAACCCCGATCTGTTCATCGCGATTACTCCAAACAATTACACCGCTTTTTCTGAGTTATGCTGAGGTATCCCAGTGCGCAGCTTTGTCTTACTGTTTCTGTGTCTCGATACATTGACAGGTTTCGGAGAAGAATTTCGAGTTCTGCCCTACGTACAGAACCCAACCCCGGATGGAATAACCATTCGATGGCTCAGCAATTCTGAAGAGCCTGGCACGGTGCGTTTGCCTGGGACAGAACATGATGCGATCAAGTCGACGCCGACATTGGCTTCGACGCTAAGCTATAATCCATTGAAGGAAGAACCCCACGGACCTCATCCAGCACTGCCGTGGATTCATTCGGTTCGAATTGAAGGGCTCAAGCCTTCCACCGAATACAAGTACACAGTGACTCAGGGAAACGAAACTCACTCATCTGCCTTTCGAGTTTCGCCCGACAAGGACGCACCTGTCAGGCTGATCGTGTATTCTGATTCGGAAACCGAGCCTGAATCATCGACCACAGATCCTGTCGCGTGGCCAGTATCGACCGGGAGTAATCGTCCTGACGGTATCAAGAACTATCTCGTCAACCAAACCGCTGGTTACATCGCTAATTGCAACTTGATGGCCGAACGAAAGCCCGACCTGATTCTGCTGGTTGGTGATCTTGTCGAGGCCGGTGGCGAACAGCGAGACTGGGACGAGTTCTGGCGTCACAATGCCGGGCGATACAGCGCATTGGCCAGCAGCATTCCCATAATGCCGTCTTTGGGCAATCACGAGAATTATGGTGGCCCAGGTGGAGGATACGAAGCGGCGGCTGCAGATCTGGCAACAGACAAGTATCTCACGTACTTCGAAGTACCCGACAATGGGGCGACCAACCCAAAGCATAAAGGGCGGTACTACCGGCTTGATTATGGTCCACTGACTCTGATCTCGCTGGACTCCAGTGACGGGTTGCCTCACAAATCGGCATCCGATACGAACCATAATCTGGAAGGCAGCAACGCTCCTGACTTCAACCCGGGATCAGAACAGTACCGGTGGCTGGAAATGCAGCTGGCCGACGCCCAGAAGACGAGTCACTTTACCTTCGTGCAGTTTCATCACACGATGTTTGGCTCTGGTCCGCACAGCGTTCGCTTTGGCCAGGATGGATTTTCCGGGCAGGGCGGAATTCCGATGCGAGTTCTGTTGCCGCTGCTCATGAAGTATGGGGTTGATCTGGTCTTCTCCGGCCATGATGAAATGCTGGAGCGTTCTTTAGTGCAGGGAGAAGAATTGCAGGCCGACGGCACCATGCATGCACACTCCATTCATTTCTATGACGCGGGGATCGGTGGTGATGGACTGCGAGGTCCCTCAAATGGCTTCGACAACCCGCATCGTCAGTTTCTGGCTCACGAAAACTCGCCGGAAGTCTGGGAGAACGGAAAGTTGATCTCGGGCGGCAAACATTACGGACATCTGGAAGTCAATGTGCAGCCGGGGGCCGATGGCAAGTGGAACATTGAAGCCACGCCGGTGCATGCCTTTCCGAAGATCGACGAGCAAGGCAAGGTTACCTGGGAACGCAGAGCCTACGCTGATGTTGTGCGAATCAGCAAATGAATGTCGAGGCCGCATGCGAAATCAGCAGGACGCTGGCGAGTCGTGCCCTGATAAGACAGAATCTTCAGGGTTTGCCTCATTGGCGATGGACTCTGTGGGTTTGCAGATTGCTCATGAAGCGGACTCTGGCTCAATCTTTGGCCGGCATTTTCCCCCACCGACGTTGTAAGGGATGGATCCGTGTTGCGAGACTGCTTGCTGTGCCTTTCCTTTCTGACTCTTGGCTGCACGTGGGTCCGGGCCGACGAACCGGCTGAGTCACCCCGACTGACTCCGCTTGTCAAAGTCATTCAGAGTATCGAACCGGCGGTAGTTGCCTTATTTACCCCGGTGGGTGATCAAATTATTTCGGGAAGCGGGACCATCATCCATGAAGATGGTTACGTGCTTACAAATAATCACGTGCTGCCGGCAACGGAAGGCTTCGCGCTGTTGCCGAATTCGCGGCCGATTCGATTTCGAGTTGTCGGGCGAGTGCCGGAATCGGACATCGCCATTATTCGACTCATCACGATCAAGACTCCGATGGCTATTGTTCCGCTCGGGCGCAGTGCGGATCTGATGAACGGGGAAACGGTTGTTGTGGCCGGAAATCCTGGTGGCCGTGGAACTGTCTATACATCCGGGATTGTCAGTTCGAAGTCCGTGCTGGAAGGCGGCCCGAATGCATTGGTGATGACGAACTACGAGAACTCGCGACGCGATGACTTCATTCAATTTGATGCGGCAAGTAACCGAGGCAACTCGGGAGGGCCATTGGTGAATATGGATGGTCGAGTCATCGGGATCGTCTCTGCAGTCGTGAATGGAGAACAGAATGTGGGCCTGGCGATACCGATCGATCGCGTGCTCCGACAGTTCGAGCAGATGCTGGAGCCCGAACTGTTTCATCAGAAATCGACGGGGCTGAAGATCCAGCCACTGGCCAGTGGAGTTATCGTGGAGGCTGTTCAGGAGGGATCCGCTGCAGCCACGGCCGGATTGCTCTCAGGGGATGTCATTCAGTCGGTCAATGGGACTTCTCTGCGACATGTTGCTGACTGGATTCTTTCTCTGGACGAACTGCTGCCCGCCTCAGAGCCGTTAAATTTGGTTGTGCAACGTGGAGCCGAAAACGTCACAGTCAAAGTGCAGCCTCTGGAAATGCCGCCGCTGCCGGCAGTCGAAGTGAAGTCGGTCGAGCCCGGCTTGAAGTATTCATTCCATCATGGCAAGTTTAATCAGGTTCCGGATTTCTCATCGATTCCCACGGAACGCAGCGGTGTAATTCCTTCACTGGGAGGACTCATGAAGGAGATCAATCAGACGCGTGAAGATTATTTTGCAATCCGGTTTGAGGGCTACCTGAAGATTAAGTCCGACGGGTTGTATCGTCTCATTCTTGTTTCCGACGACGGCAGTCGCCTGTTTCTGCACGACAAACTGACGATCGATCATGACGGAAATCATCCCCCCAAACCTGCCAGTCGTGTTGTGCGTTTGAAAAGTGGTCTGCATCCTTTGACCATTGAGTTCTTCCAGGGAAACGGAGACAAGCGGCTGGAACTGTTGATTGAAGAGTGCGACAGCCGCGAGTCCGTGTCACTCAGGCCAATTCGAGAAGTCACGGCCGATGAGTTCCTGCATGACGCCGCAGAGAAGTGATTGCAAGTTCAACATTTCCCATCAAACGTTCAGATTGCTGCCCGTGTCGCTTTGAGGCTTGCGGGAGTTTGCTCAGAATCTCGCACTCGATGTCTGCGGCCGTGCTGCAGGACGTCGCGCCAATCTCTCGCCTGCAACAGTGATTGGAACAGAGGTCATTCAGCCTGCGTTCTTTGCTCAGGCGGAATCGCGAAAACCGATCACGACAAGTTATCGCCCACGAATTATCTGACCGTGAGAGTCATTGACGATGCAAAATCAGGCCCCTGTTGTGGAAATCCATGAACTCTCCAAGCACTACGGAGAATTCGTCGCTCTGGACAATCTGTCGCTGACTTTGAATCGAGGCAGTATCCTTGGGTTCATCGGTCCGAACGGAGCTGGCAAGACGACCACGATTCGTATCCTTGTCGGGCTGTCCCGACCGACTTCCGGGTATGCTCGCATTGGCGGAGCGGACTGTGTTCGTGAACAGACGAAGGTCCGACGGCTCGTGGGTTATATGCCCGACAAGTTCGGTTCCTACGACAACATGCGTGTTCGGGAGTATCTCGATTTCTTCGGAGCCGCCTTCGGGATTTCTCGTCGCGAACGTCAGAAACGCGTGGCTGAGGTGCTGGAGTTAACAAACGCCACATGGATGCAGGACCGTTATGTGGAAAGTCTGAGCCACGGTATGCAGCAGCGAGTCGGCATCGCCAGAACTTTGCTGCACAACCCGGAAGTGCTGATCCTGGACGAACCCGCGAATGGGTTGGACCCGGAAGCTCGCATTGAAATGCGAACGATTCTGCTGAGGCTGGCGGCGGAGGGACGCACGCTGATTGTCACCAGTCACATTCTCCTCGAGCTGGCGCGGATTTGTGATCGAATTGCGATTGTTGCTGGCGGCAAATTGCGAGCCGTCGGGACACTTCAGGAAGTGACTCGTGAGCTATCCCAACGTCGGACGATTGAGATTCAGTTTCTGAATTCCGTGACCATCGCCGCCGCAGCTGGGCGCCTTCGTCCAATGCTCGAACATGACGCAGAGATAACCGTCTCAGAAACTGAGTCCATCATTCGTTGTCGGACCGCCGCTAATGATGAGAAATTGACCGAACTGCTTCGGCATCTGATCTCCTCTGGAGACCTGGTTTCACAGTTCCGCGAAGTTGCCGGAGATCTGGAAGAGGCGTTCGTTTCGGCGGCACGCGAAGCAGAAGCGGAGCGGACAGAAAAGGCTGCCGCGAAAGCTCCGGCGACTGAGGTGGCTCGATGAATGGTTGCCTGATTATTGTTGAACGAGAACTTCTGGCACTGCTTCGCAGCGGAAGAACTTTAGTAATCCTGCTGGCGGTTTCGATCGCCTTTTCAGTCATCGTGTTTCTGAAATGGCCATCGAGCGGTATTGTGGATCTGGATGGAGCAAAGGGCCGTGAAGTCTTCGCCTGGCTGACCTATGCCATGCTGGCTGCAGCGATCCTGATCGTACCTGTTTTCCCGTCGACATCTTTGGTCACCGAAGTGCGCCGGCGAACTCTGGAGTTGCTTCTGAATTCGCCACTTTCGCGAACGTCGATCTACCTTGGCAAAGCGCTGGCGATGCTGGGATTTGTCATGCTGCTGCTGTTTGCGACGCTTCCCGCTTTGACATGCTGTTATCTGATGGGAGGACTCTCATTTACTGAGGATGTTCTGAAGCTGTACTTATTTCTGACGTTGGTGTCTCTGCAGCTGATTGTGATTGGACTCCTGGTTGGAACTTATTGCCGCAGCACCGAATCTGCGTTGCGGTGGAGTTATGGCGTCACGTTTGCGATGACCATTGTCCCCTGGTTTCCGGATGCCTTGTTTCCGGGTGGAACCAGTCCGATCGCTAAAGGTTGCCAGTTGCTCAAGCTCATTTCGCCGATCCCGGCCCTGATGAAAATGCTGAATCAAAGCTCCGTCGGTGGTTCCGGTTTGATGGAATCACGGGATCCGGTGCTGTGGTATGTCGGTTTTGCCACGCTGTTTATCGTGGTGGGAAGTGTCGTCTGTATTCTGCGACTCAGTCATTCCCTGCTGGATCGTTCGCGATCTCAGGGATTCATCACTGACGATCAGGACCAGTGGGTTCGTGCCAGTCGTCGAGTTTTGTTTCTGGTTGATCCTCAGCGACGCTCGGCTGGCATTCCATCGTTTGTTAATCCGGTCATGGTGAAAGAATTCCAGTGTCGGCAGTTTGGCCGTATGCACTGGCTGCTGAGATTGGTCGCAGGCTGTGCTGTTCTGTCATTGTTACTGACGCTGGTGTCGGCTCAGGGAACGGAATCGCGAGGCGTAGAATATACCGGAGCCCTCATCATCGTGCTGCAGGTGGCGTTGATTGTCCTGCTGACTCCCGGTCTGGCCTCCGGAATGATTGCCGGAGAAATGGAAGGCGGCAGTTGGAATCTTTTGCGAGTGACCCCGTTGACTCCGGGCCGGATATTGCGAGGTAAGCTGATCAGTGTTGTTCTGACACTTGCCCTCTTGCTATGTGCTACGCTGCCTGGCTATGCAGTCATTATGTTGATCAAACCGACGCTGCAGCAACAGGTGGTGCAGGTTTTGATTTGCCTGATCCTGGCTGCGGTTCTGTCGATGTTGGTCAGCGCGACGGTCAGTAGCTTTTTCCGAAAGACAGCGGTCGCGACAACAGTCTCCTATGGATGTCTGGTCGCGATCTTCGGCGGCACAATGCTGATCTGGATGAATCGTGAGGCGCCGTTTGGCTTTGGTTTCGTGCAGCAGGCACTACGGCTGAATCCAATGGCGGCAGCCCTGAATGCGATGCAGGCCAATGGATTTGAGTCCTATGACCTGATTCCTTCCAGTTGGTGGATCACGGGGATTACCAGCATCGTGCTGTTGGTGATTCTGTATTTCCAAACGCTGCGATTAACGCGACCAGACTAGCGTGTTGTCAGCAAGACTCGCACCTCATTCATGATTGACAGAGCACCATTGATCTATGAAACCACGAGATATCATCCTGTTTCTGGCAGGCTATAGTGTTCTTCTGACGCCGTATGCATCGGCCTTGCAGCCGCCTGTTCCAGCGCCGGAGCGCAATGTGCTGGTGGCACCGGATCCGGACTATTCTCCTCAAGGAGGATTCTTCGGGACGATTTCGCTGCCTGCCATTGTCAGGTATCAGAATCTTCCGATGCGGATGTATCTCGATCCATTGATTCCTGCCCCTGTCGCAGTGCAGGAACTGGACAGTCGACTGGTTCCTCTCTGGGAACGAATGTTGCGAGAAGGGACTGATCCGGAGTTGGTCGAGGTTGCCGCGCAGTCGTTGGCGCGTGTCGCCGAGATGAAGCTGGCGGATATCCAGCCGGCCGAGAAGTCTCTGCAGGCACTGGCTGAGAACTCCCAGAATCAGCGTATTCGGTATGCGGCCGGCACGGCTTTGGCGATTGGCGATTTGCAGTCATCAGCGCCGCTGTTGATTAAGCTGGCCGAGGCAGGCAACGATGCTCAGCGGCTTCGAATTGAACCCTCGCTGATTCGATGGAAAACGGCGGCAGCTCTGGAGTTATGGAAAGCTCGACTTCTCGATGCATCGACCACGATAGTGTCGTTCCAACTTGCGACTGAAGGTCTGGTGTCTGTGAATCATGGGGAGTCTGTTGAAGTGCTGCTGCGCATCACGGCAGATCCTGCCGGGACGTATTCGAAGCGTATGGCCGCTGCGAGGGCTGCGGCGATTCTGTCATCTGACCGGGCATTTTCAGCGGCCGAATCCTTGAGTGGTGGCAGTGTTCAGGATCGCATGCTGGCGCTGGCGTTGTTGAACACGGAGAAACCCGAGTCCCTCGTGAAAGCGGCAACTTTGTGTGCTGATAGTTCCGACGGCGTTGCTTCGGTCGCGTGGCAGCAGGTCTTCGATGGTGATTCAGAGTTGTTACTGAATCATCTGGAGACCGGCCGGAAGCATCGTGATGCTCAGGTGCGCATGACGGCTGCAAGAACCATGAGAGTGTGGCCGAATTCCGATCGCGCAAAGTGGTTGCAGGAACTGCTCAGTGATATTCACATTGAGGTGCGAAATGTTGCTCGAACGATGCTGGTTCTGGTTTCTGCTGAGCATCCTGAACTGAAAGAACAGATTGTTGCTCAGGCAGCCGCGATTCTGAAACCTGAATCAGCAGATTGGCAGGGGATGGAGCAGAGCCTTGTTGTGCTGGCACAGCTTCAGGCGACGCAATTTTCAGCGACAGCTTTTGCACTGCTGGGTCACGCCAGAGATGAAGTTGTCGTCACGGCAGCGTGGCTGATTCAGTTGTTTCCTGATGACGCCATACGTGGTCAGGTGCAAACTGAGATCGAACAGTGCGAGGAGAAATTAAGTCGCGGAGAAACTCTGCAGAATGATATCTCATTGCGAGAAATGATGCTTTTGCAGTATGCCGGGCTGGTTCGATTGAAGGAGCTGCAACCGATCATGGAACAACAGTTCTCCAAATCAGCTCAGGGATCCCCTGAGAAACGTGCGTCCGCCTTGTGGGCGCTGGCAGTCATTCATGAAAAGACAGCCAACGAGCAACTCGCGAAGAAGTACGAAGAGCGAATTCAGGATCGTAATTCAATGCCGCCCGAAAGTCTGCCTGTTCGACGCAGTTCGGTGATGGCGCTGGGGCTACTTCGTTACGGGAATTCGGTGCCCGTGCTGATGGAAGCCTACAAAGTTGATCCGCTGGATTCTGGAATCCCGGACACAGTTCGCTGGGTCTTTCCGTTGCTGGGACAGCCAATGCTGCCGGAAATCCCCTCTCCTGAAAATGGGGTCGGTGGTTGGCGAATTACGCCGGTCGATTAAAGATCCTGAGTATATTCTGTGCGCGGCCCCAATTTCTGCTTCCTGAAGAATAGTTCCGCATGGGCCACGAACACGTTGTCGATCGCCTGATTCTCGAGCCCGTTCAGGGGAGAGATGTTTCGGGCTGGACGGACTCAAGGAACTGTGTAAACGGGACGATTCGTTCAAAATGCGGCAACAGAGAATGATCGTGAGTCACCATGATCAGGGTCGCATTGGCGCGGGAAGATTCCTCCAGCAGCAGTTGCACGATCCGTTCGGAGTTCACAGGGTCGAGGTTCCCGGTTGGCTCATCAGCCAGGATAATTCGTGGCGACAACAACAGTGCTCGACAGATCGCAACTCGCTGACGTTCTCCCTGAGACAACAGCGTGATCGATCGCTGCTGCAGCGGCTTTAGTCCGCAGGAGTTCAGTAGCTCTTCCGCGCGACGTCGCAGATCCGCAGTTAATGCGATTGAGGGATGAATACGGCACGGAAGCAGGACATTCTCCACCACATTCAGATACTCGATGAGCTGGAAATCCTGAAACACCATGCCAATGTTTCGAAGTCGAAAAAGGCGTCGCTCGGAATCATTGAGCGTATGCACGGCAGTGTCTGCGATCGTGATGCGGCCTGAGGGAACAGGCAGGATGCCGGCTATGAGATTCAGCAGAGTTGTCTTGCCGGAACCACTGGGGCCGATGATGACCACCGACTTTTCGGAAGTGAACTGCAGTTCCGGAATCTTCAGGGAAAACTGTCCGTCGGCGTAAGCGAATTGAAGATCGTGAATTGAGATCATATGCTGACGGCAATCGTGAAGGGTCCGAAGCAAAAAATCGGCTCAGGCCTGCGGCGGACGAAACGAGAAAACTTTGGATCCGGCAAATTGTAGAGCAGACACCTTGAATCCTCAGCCAAAGCAGGAAAGTTTCTGATGTCATCGAAGGTCTCACCGATTCCCGGCGGGTATCACAGTGTTACTCCGTATTTGCTGATTGGGGGCGCTGGTGCAGCGATCGATTTTTACATTCGGGCGTTTGGGGCTGTTGAGGTATTGCGGCTTACGGCACCGGATGGTCGCATTGGACATGCGGAGATTCGGATTGGGGATTCTCACCTCATGTTGGCCGACGAGCACCCGGAAATGGATTTTCTGGGACCTCAAAGTCGCGGCGGCACTTGTGTCACGATGCATCTTTACGTGGCTGACGCCGATGCGGTTTTTGCTGGCGCCATCGCCGCCGGAGCAAAAGAACTGAGGCCTCTTTGTGATCAATTTTATGGCGATCGAAGCGGAGCCGTGACCGATCCGTGGGGCCATGTCTGGTCGATTGCTTCGCGAGTGGAAGAGATCACCTCAGACGAGATTCAGCGTCGATTTCAGGAACTTTATGGTGACTGACGCGTGATCGTTGCGTTCGTGAGACGTTTCCTGCCCCAAGCCGACGGTTTTAAGATGAGTACCGAAGTTGTTCAGCGAAAGAGACGCTCTCGCGGCCGGGTGTGGTTGTTTCGTTTCATCATGTTGCTGATCGTCTACGGCGTCATTGAGCTGATCGCCGTTGGCGCTATGAAAGTAATTCATGAGAGTGGCTCGTTGGCGATGTTGCATTCGTGGCAGAAGGACGTAGCCTCGGGCGAGAATGTTTCCGATGGTGCTTTTGAGACGATTCATCCGTATCTGGGATGGGTTCACAATCCTCAAAACCCCGGTGCGGAGAATGTTGGGACTCGCAAAACGCCCGTCAACCATCTTGGATTTCGCGATGATGGAGAGAGCGTTTATCATCGAGCGGACGACGTGTTTATCGTTGGGATTGCCGGTGGCTCCGTCGCGTTTCAGTTTTCATGGGCGGCAGAAGAACTTCTGAAGCAGAAGCTCGCCGATCATCCTCGTGTTCGCGGTCGACGAATTCAGTTTGTGCGTTTGGCGTTGTCGGGATATAAGCAGCCTCAGCAGCTGATCGCTTACTCCTACCTGACTGCGTTGGGAGCCGAGTTTGACTTGATCATCAATATCGATGGCTTCAATGAAACCGTACTGGGAATTGAGGAGAACGCAGTCTCTAAAACCGCGTTGAGTTATCCTCGTTCATGGCATGCCCGGTCAATTGTCATCGCTGATCCTCGCAAGTCCGCCGATTCGGCTCGTCTGCTTAATCTGAGGGCGAAGCGTCAGAAGTTGGCTCGAGATATTCTCGCGTCGCCGTTGAACTGGTCTCCCCTGATGAATCTGGTTTGGTATTTCAGGGACCAGATGGCTCACAATGAGCTGACAGACCTCGGAGTGGAAGTTTCCGCGTCGAAACGAACAAGCTTTATCCATCATGGCCCAGCCAATTCAAGCTCGGATGCTGCGGTTGAGGACGAGGCCATTGCAATTTGGCAGCGGTGTTCTTTCGCAATGCATCAACTTTGCCGGGCCAATGGAACTCTGTATCTTCATGTTCTGCAACCCAACCAATATGTCCCGGATTCGAAGCCGTTGACGGAGTTTGAGAAGAAAAAGTGCATCGATCCGGGCGGTTCAGTGGAGATAACTGTCCAGGCTTTGTTCCCAAGGCTCATTGAAAAAGGCCGGAAAATGAAGGCGGACGGATTGGCCTTCAGCGATCAAACCCAAGTGTTTTCCGCGGTCACGGAATCCCTTTACGTGGATCCGTGGTGCCATTTCAACGAGGAAGGGAACAGATTGTTGTGCGAAGCCATCGTGCCGGAGATTCTCCTGCTGCTGGATCAGCAACAACCCAGCCAAATCGAAGAAAGGTGAACTTTTCGGTTCGGGCAGGCTCTTCCAGTTTGTGTGATTCGGGTGAATCTGCCCAAAATCAGGATCGAATGCG
>CAIJTV010000268.1:0-1867 GCA_903823635.1 uncultured Planctomycetaceae bacterium | reverse complement strand
AGTTGAAAACAGAATTCAGTAAAACCGTTCGATATCGCTCATCATCACTCAGCAGCGACGACCGAAAATACTGCCCCGAAAGCAGAGCATTGTCCGGAGTACCTCGGAGGAGTCCGGAATCATCCAGATCGAGCGCCAGGTTTTCGCGATTCATTCCCGCCAGAATTGGGTCGCCGGGAGTCATGCCATCTTGTGCTCGCAAAGTCCCTGTGAGTCCTGATTCATCCAGAGTCGCCCGAACGCGCCATGGCTTTCCGAGGCGACGAACAGAAGTCAGAGGGTAGGTTTTGAGTCCCGCAGGCTGCAGGAACTTTCCCCACGAGACATCTCCGGGGCCGTGCCACGTCATGCGGCGATAATCAGAATTGGTTTTGTCCTTCAGAGCATCGAGTCGGGTGCCGTTCTCCGCTGAAATGCCCAGATCGCGCGGAGAGGGAACGAACACCGAAGCAAAACCGTCGGCCGGTAAATCGGTAAACCCCTGGGAAGAGTTAATCACGACCGACTCAATCACGGTGGCCGGCGCGACATTACGAATCTGAAATCCGACCATCGCTGCTGGCAGGGCGGCAATGATGGCCAGAGCAGGCACGGCGATAATCAGTCGTTCTCCGGAATTACGCTTTTGCAGAAGCAGTCCAACGACCAACATCGCCACAGGAAAAATCGCCAGCAGCAGGACAGCGACGTTGCGGGAGGGAATACGATAGCCAATCATGGCGGCGGCCTGATCTGACGCGACGGTCTCGTCAATGATCGAAGCTGGCCGTTTCGTAAACATGACTTCCTGCATCCGGCGGCTGGAAGGAATCAACGCATGGGCGGGATGAGATAAATTCTCGTAGTTTGCCGGGTCAAGGAATACCCGAGCTGAAATTGTGGTCACGAGCACCGAGCCGCGGCCGACGCTTTTCGCCATCGCAACAGGCCAGCCGTCAACGGTCCAGATCTTTTCGCATTGCTCCGGGACGACTCGAAGGTATCGGACAGGCTCGGGATAATCGCGAGCAACTGAGCGCACTGGATACTGCGATTGAGGATACTCGGGATTGATCTCCAGCGTCAGTGCATTGGCTGTTGTCTCTCCAACAATGGTCATCGGCAGACTGTCACCCAACAACGCTTCGACCACGTCAGGACCGGTCAGATCGGCCGCAATCAACAGTCGGCCACCTCGCAACACCCACGCACGCAACGCTTCGCAGGCTTGAGGAAAGCTAGCCAACTCTGGATTTGTCACGGCAATATGATCCATCGCGTCGAGACATTCCGGATCAGCAGTGATCGCGGCTGAATTGATCGAAGTGACGCCTTTGTTGTTAACAGCGGCGAACCTCATAACTCCCATGAGATCATAGACCGGAGTATCAGCTTCGATATCCGATCCGGTATCACCCACGAGGCCACATAATGGCAACAGATCAATTTGAGTCATTCCGTGGAATGAGGGTATCTCGGAGCTGTGTGCCTCACGGCGAATAACGCCGTCATCCTCCCCGTTTGGGAAAAACAGGTATTCAAATTCGACGCCGCCAGAAGCTTTTGCCTCCCGCACATAAACCGGCCAGGAGGATTCGAAAACAACCTTCGGCGGAAGAGTCAACTGGCGAGCGAACTGCAAGCCATCAGAACCAGCAGGAGTAACCACGGTCAGGGATGTCGCCGGACGGTCGCTCGAATTCCCAATACGCCCTTTCACCATGCCCCAGTGTTCGGGTCTGAATCTCGCGATCCCGGCCTGGCGCATCTCAACCGTGAGTGACTCGCCGGATTCGCTGTCGGATGGATTTGACGCTTTCGCCTGGTCAGCATTAAGAACGATGCTGAGCGATGCGACCGACACGACAATCAGGACTGGAAGAACTCT
>CAIJTV010000267.1:0-4049 GCA_903823635.1 uncultured Planctomycetaceae bacterium | reverse complement strand
GTGCTGGCGTTCCAGACCGATGCGACTCGCGTCTGCACACTGAAGTTGAACAACGATCACAGCTATCTGCAGTTCCCTCACCTCAACGTCGAGGTCGGACATCACGAACTGTCGCACTCCGATCGCGGCAAGATGTCGCCCGATTGGCTGAAGGTGAACCAGTTTTTTCTGGAGCAGTTCGCCTACATCGCCCGCAGGCTGGACGCGATTCAGGAAGGTGAGCGGACCGCGCTCGACAATTCCGTTCTGATGTACATGTCCAGCATGCAAACCGGCGGCCACGATGCCACCAATCTGCCATGTGTAATCGTGGGGGGTGGAGGCGGCCGACTGCAAGGCGGTCGTGTGCTCGACTATGCTAATGGGCCAAACCGCAAAATGTGCAGCCTCTATTTTTCGCTGCTCGACAAATTCGGAATCCGCCTGGAGGAGTTCGGTGACTCCAATGAACATCTGGCGGAAGTGTGATTGACTTGGAATAGTAAGTGAAGAATTGAGAGACGACACATGCTTGGTGACAGACAACCAATGAAGACTCTTCCGCTGCTCGTAGCCTTGCTCTGGCTGGGCTTTTCCAGCCTCGCAGTCGCGGATGAGCCCGTCGCCACCGAGTTGCGTTGGAACGTCGGCGAGGAGTTTCTCGGCCAGGCGAATCGGGCAAATCCCAATGTTGATCGCGATGGCGAGCCCACTTGGCATTTCCTGCGAACGACCGGGATGAATGGTACCGTTGAAACGCGCCAGTGGTTGCGGGATGGCAAGTACGTTCCGCTGACGGAACAAGGCGACAAGCTGTTTGATTCGCCGCTCGATGGCTGGGCGTATCGCGCAGGGCAGCGATTGGCACCGCTGTTGGGAAAGGTGACCGCCGAGTACGACGTGGGGCTGAAGTTCAAAGCCGGTGACATGCTCATCGCCCCCGGGCCGGAACACGCCGTGGTGATCGGCTGGCGCAGTCCGGTGGCGGGCATGCTGGAAATCCAGGGCGTGTTTGAGCACGCACAGAACTGCTGCGGTGTGAACTCGCAAATCCAGTGGTACGTCGAGCGTGGCCCCGCTCCGGATGAGAAGAGTGGTTTCCAGCCGACTCTTTTGGCTGCTGGAAGCTCCGATTTCGGCAGCCCGAACCAGGTCAGCGCTTTCCACATCAAAGATCAGCCGATACAGCCCGGGGATTTCATCTACTTCATCGTCGATGCGGTCGCAGACGGTACGGGAACACCGCATCACGGTGACGCCACGCGGTTCGACGTGACGCTGACGGTTCGTGATGCGAAGCGGCCGCCACCGCCGTCGTTCGAGAAAGATGTCCTGCCGGTACTCGCGCAGAAATGTCACGAGTGCCATGGCGAGACGGTGCAGGAAGCGAAGCTGGATCTCCGCACGCTTTCGGCCATGCTGCAAGGAGGCGAAAGTGGACCGGCGATTGTCGTCGGCGATTCCGGCGGCAGCCTGCTGGTCGACTTGGTGGCTCAGGGCCAGATGCCACCGGAAGGCAGCGAACAACTCACCGCCCCGGAGCTGGCCACCATTCGACGGTGGGTCAAGGCCGGCACACCCGCTGAAGAACAGATCGTGGCGTTGCCGCCCCATACTCAAGTCAGCCCGGAAGACCGGCAGTTCTGGGCGTTTCAGCCACCGCGGAAGTCCGACGTTCCGCGAGTGCAGAACTCGGACCGCGTTCGCTCGCCAGTCGATGCGTTCTTGCTCTCGAAGCTGGAGTCCAGGGAACTAACGTTTTCTCCAGAGGCCGATCGTGCCACGCTGATTCGCCGCGCCTATTTCGATCTGATCGGCCTGCCTCCCGAGCCAGCGGCGGTGCAGGCGTTCGTGGACGATCCTCGGCCCGATGCCTGGGAGCATCTCGTCGATGAGTTGTTGCAGTCGCCCCACTACGGCGAGCGCTGGGGCCGGCATTGGCTCGACGCGGCGGGCTATGTCGACAATCGATTGTTCGACGGCGATCTCTCCTCGATCTATCCCAAC
This sequence comes from uncultured Planctomycetaceae bacterium, assembly GCA_903823635.1. Classification (GTDB taxonomy): domain Bacteria; phylum Planctomycetota; class Planctomycetia; order Planctomycetales; family Planctomycetaceae; genus SXXK01. The sequence continues at coordinate 2,063 of CAIJTV010000267.1, read as the reverse complement.
GAAGGGATCTGGCGTTTTCGCGACTATGTGGTGAATGCGTTCAACGCTGACAAACCATACGATCGCTTTCTCACGGAGCAACTTGCGGGGGACGAGTTGGTCGATTGGCGTCGCGCCGATTCGTTCACGCCGGAGACTCTGTCACTGCTGTCGGCCACGGGATTCATGCGTTGTGTCGAGGATCACACCAGCGAGGCCCAGTATGGCATCGACAAACGCTATGAAGTCGTCAACCAGGTGGTCGACATGTTTTCGACCTCGGTGCTCGGCCTAACGATGGAGTGTTGTCGCTGCCATAACCACAAATACGATCCGCTGCCGCAGAGAGATTACTACCGCCTGATGGCCTGCTTCGAACCGGCGTTCAATGTCCATGACTGGAAGCGACCGCAAGAGCGGTTCCTGGCGGATGTCTCGCTGACAGAGCGAGCGGCGATCGAGGCCCACAACGCCGCACTTGACAAGCAGGTCGCCGACCTGCAGCCCATGGTCAAGGCAGCCGAAGAAGCCAAAGATGAATCCCGGCTCGCCGAACTGAAAAAACAGATTGGCGACTTACAGGCACTAAAAAAGTCCTACGGCAAGGTGCAGGCACTGTGGGATGTCGGGCCCGCGCCGACGTCTCGCGTTCATCGGCGAGGAAATGTGCATGCTCCCGGCGTTTTGGTACAGGCGGGGTTCCCCGAGATCCTGCAGCCGCCGGGAAGTTCGGTCGCGGCCACGGCGGGCGATGTGTCCGGCGAGTCGAGCGGCCGGCGCCTGGCCCTCGCGCGTTGGCTGACTCAGCCCGATCATCCGCTGACGGGGCGAGTCATTGTCAATCGCGTGTGGCATCACCACTTTGGACGCGGCATCGTGGAGACGCCGGGGAACTTTGGCCGATCGGGAAGTCTTCCGACGCATCCCGAGTTGCTCGATTGGCTAACGGTCGACTTCATTGAACACGGCTGGAGCCTCAAAAGTCTGCACCGACAAATCATGCTGTCGAGTGCGTATCGGCAATCCTCGCGGCGACCGCCGGTCGATATCGCGGTCGACTTGCCCCTGGCGCGCGGCGAACAGGCCGACCCGGGAAACGCCCTGTTATGGCGGATGAACATGCGTCGCCTGGAAGCCGAAATCGTCCGCGACTCAATCCTGACAGCTTCCGGCGCGCTCGATCGCACGGCGGGTGGGCCTCCTATCGAGATCTCCAAACCAGCGGACGGGTTATCGGAAGCTGCGTCACAGCGGCGCAGCCTGTACTTGTTCGCCCGACGAGTCTATCCCCTGAAGTTCCTGGAGATTTTCGATTCACCCATCATGCCCGTGAACTGTACCCAGCGGATGAGTTCGGCGACCGTGCTGCAATCGCTGGCCCAGCTCAACAGCGAGTTCCTGTTCGAACAGGCGGACCGCATGGCAAAGAGGATTGTTGAAACCGGGGCTTCTGAGACTGTAGATCAGGTTCGATCGGGCTTCCTGTTTGCATTTGCTCGAACCCCAACAGATGCTGAATTGAACCGGAGCGTATCATTCATTGATGAGCAGGCAGGGAGTTATGCCTCGTCAGAGACACCTTTGGAGAAATCGCACGTCATGGCGCTGGCAGACTTCTGCCACATGCTGATGTCGTCCAATGAGTTTTTGTATGCTGAGTGAAGTGGGACAGGAGAAGGGACCGCTGATGAACACTGATGAACGCTAATGAATTCAGAAATGAATATCTTCACACCGTCATACGGGCGAATGCTCTGCGACAACGTAAAGTCGTGGAGATTGAGCGGGTTCTGGATTAGCGTTGATTAGTGTTCATCAGCGGTTCGTATGTCTTCGATTCCATGAGGAAATAAACCACATGAGTTCTGGAAAACAGCCATATTCCGAGGAAGGTTATGCTCTGATGGGAGCGGCATTTGAGGTTCACAATGAGATCGGCGGCGGACTTGCCGAGGAGATCTACCAGCAAAGCTTTGAGATTGAGCTTGAACTCCGCAGTATTCCTTTCAGATCACGACATGAAATACCAGTTTTCTACAAGGAACGAGAGCTGAAAAAAAGGTACGTCCCGGATCTGATGGTCT
>CAIJTV010000266.1:0-3244 GCA_903823635.1 uncultured Planctomycetaceae bacterium | reverse complement strand
TTATTCAATGTCTCTTTGAGAAACGTTTCAAACACCTTGAACGCTTCAGGCTTACCGGCAGCATCAAAGATGTATTTGGCTTCGTCAACAACGCGGTCAGCACTGGCGAATGTGATCGTCAGCAGAGGGCGAGTTCCCTCGGCCACCAGCGTCAAGGGCTTTTCGTCTGAGGACTTGCTGCCGGTCTCCGCCGCCTGTGGAGCAGCAAGCACAGCAGAACTCATCAGAGACACAACCACAAAAGAAAGCCCCACAGAAAGCAGGAGCCGCATGGAACGATGGACAGTTTCAATCAGGTCAAAACGATGCATGGAGTGGATTCCGGCATAAGGAACAAGGTTCAGGGGCGATTCAGAGTTGAACGGCAGACTTAGAGGCACTAATAAAATTGGAACAGGTACGCTTGGCGATTGCTTTTCTACATGATTCCGGGATGTCTGCGGGAGCCAGTCCCGGTTTTGTCAGGCGTTCTGAGTTGTATTGCCTGCGAGATTGTCATGCTGCGGAGAATTCGGCTGACGCCTGCGTTTCTCCGACAAATTGTAGAAACATTGCCCACAGAAAAAGGATTCGAGCTGGTCGCGTCATACGGATGGATTCCCTGAAATCGGCCGTTTTCTTGGTCGGACGATGGCAATTGGGGAAAAAGACGCAGACTTTTCCATCTGCGATACTAAAAACTCGCCCAGCTCCCGCCGGCAAAGATCAGGAGTCCCACATCTGCGGCATATTCTTCTCCTTGATCGTTAAGCAGTGCCAACGAATCCCGTCGAATATGAACACGCGAACACACCCGCTCCATTTGAACCGCAAATGTTAGCAGCTCAAAAACAGGCGAAACCTGCCGAGGTTGGGAAGTCAAAAACGGATTTCCGCAGAAGTACATGCTGACCTTTGCAGACGTTCAGATTTTTGACCGTCTGCGCTATGGAAGCCCTGTTGTCCGTGTTTTCGACGGCAGTTACAAACGCCGCGTCTCTCCAGGTGGAAGCGTTCTGTCCCGTGGGCATTGCGCTGATGCTGGAAAGGAATTGCGGGAGATTGTGTTTTGAACAGGACGTTCAAAAGTCTCCTTGCAGTTTCAGAGAGAAGTAGTGACCGACGCGGCGGATGTGCTGCGTCTTCGCAGTTCAGAGATGAACTGCGGCTCACGATCCTGGTTTGAGGAACGTCATGAAGATCGTTCGAAACCCCAATCGCTGGCTGAAAAAACTGTCTCGAGCTGCGGCGATTTTGTCGCTGATGGCTGTTTCGCAGACGGCCTATTCGCAGGACGGTGGATTTACCTTCGGCCGAACCCCAACTGGTTCCGCCTCTGAGGTCGTCGATTCCAATACCGACGGCCTTGGAGTGTCGTTCCGAGGCGGCCATATGGCTGGAAGCACAGTCGGGCGACAGGAATCGATTACACACATCAATCTGATGCCTTACGTCAGCATCAATGATGGGATGCTGTTCGGTGATTCACGATTGCTGCGAGCGAACAAGGGTGACCTTGCGTGGAGCTTCGGCGGTGGTTACCGACACTATATTCAGGACTGGGACGTTGTCGTTGGAGGCAACGGCTATTACGACCATGACGGCCTGACTGGCACGAATCTGCAGCAATGGAGCACGGGTGCAGAAGTGCTGGCTCATGGTTGGGAAATGCGCGGCAACTACTATCAGACTTTTGGTGATACTTTTAATCTCGTTGGCCAGCGAATCGATCAGGATAGCGCGGCGTTTGCGGGAAACAACATTACGTTCACTCGCATTGATACGTTTGCAGAAGCTCTGAAGGGTTTCGACGCGGAAGCCGGCTTTCTGTTGCCGGGTGACATTGCGGAACGCTTCGATCTGCGAGCTTTCGGCGGCGGTTATTACTATCAGGGTGAAAACATCGACGGCTTTGCTGGCTGGTCAACCCGCATGCAGGCCGATATCGGTCGCTGGCTGGAGCTTGGACTTAAGCTTACGAATGACGAAGTGTTTGACACCACGGTCAGTTTTAACGCAGCGGTGTACTTTGGTGGCTTCGAAAGCCAGGAACACACTAAGCGATCGGCGATTCAGCGATTCCGGGATCCCGTCCGTCGTAACATGAATGTCGTGGCATCGACAAGCGACACTTCGGCCCCGGGTCAATTGGCCATTGATCCGAACGATAACCTTCCCTTCACGGTCGCCCACGTCAACAGCAATGATCTGATTGGCCCTTTCAATGGCACAGTTGAAAATCCCTTCGCAAGCCTGACTCAGGGGCTGGGAGCAAATACCGACATTGTGTTTGTGCATGCGGGAAGTCAGTTCAACGCGGCACCACAAAACATTGTTTCTCTGTTGCCGAGCCAGAAGCTGATTGGCGAAGGTCTGATTCAGACGAATCGCAATACAGAAACCTCCGTGACGGTTCTTGCACTGGGGAATCCACTCCAGTTGACGCTCCCGGATTCTCCAACGTTCGCTGCCAATCAAAATCTGCTGCGTCCAACAATTGGCAACTCAGCGGGTAACGCGGTCACGATGGCGAATAACAGCACCTTCTCAGGCTTCATTATTGACAATCCGACGGGCAACGGCATCTTCAGCAATGGAGCACTCAACACCTCCATCAATGATGTGCTTGTCCAGGGAGCCGGTCAGTCTGCGATCTTCCTGCAGAATACATCGGGCACGACCGCGATCACCAATACAACGCTCATCGCCGATGCCGCGGCGACAGGCGCTACGTTTCATGTTAACGGTGGTTCCGGAACAGTGCGATTTTCGTCGACGGACAATTTCCTGCTGGCATCAATCACGAACGACTCTCCTCAGCAGTCCGTGCTCCTCGAAAACATGACTGGCGGAAACGTCGATATGATTCGCTCCTCGGTCACCGAAGACGGGGGCCTGGGCGTTGTCATTCGCAACAACACCGGCGGCGCAGCGACACTGGACAACCTGAACCTTGCGAACAGCACTGGAACAGGGATTGCAATTCTTGACAGTGCCGGAAACTACACGTTCCGCAAGACCAGTACTCAGCTCCAGCAGATTACGGTGACTAATGCGGCCCAGCAGAGCATTCTGGTCAACAATGCCTCCGGCACCATTTCGTTCACAGATGATGTGCTGATCTCAACTCGAAATGCAGAAGGTGTAGAAGTTCGGCTTTCCAGTGGCGATGTCGGGTTCAATGGCGATGTCACACTTGACGATCTGGGTGTAGCGGCATTGGCTCGAGCCGGCGTCTCCGTGCATGATCAGTTGGCAAATGGCT
>CAIJTV010000265.1:0-5417 GCA_903823635.1 uncultured Planctomycetaceae bacterium | reverse complement strand
CGTCCAGCCGATTGACCGCGACCGCGTCGATGCGACGTACCAGGCCGCGCTCGCCGGAGAGGGCGATTACGACGTGGAGTTCCGGGTCGCCTGGCCCGACGGCTCGCTGCACTGGCTATGGTCCAAAGGCCGCTTCTACTTCGACGAGACCGGGCGACCGTACCGGGTGGCGGGCATCCAAGTCGACATCAGCGATCGCAAAGCTGCCGATGACCGGTTCCGAGTGCTGGACGCGTGCATCGCTCGGCTCAACGACATCGTGCTTATCACCGATGCCGAACCGATCGATCAGCCGGGACCACGGATCGTCTTCGTCAATGACGCGTTCGTAAGGCGAACGGGCTACACGCGCGAAGAGGCGATCGGCCGCACGCCCCGGATCCTTCAGGGGCCGAAGACCAGCCGGGCCGAATTGGACCGCGTGCGTGCGGCGATGCAACAGTGGAAGCCCGTGCGAGCTGAATTGATCAATTACACGAAGTCGGGGGAAGAGTTCTGGCTGGAAATGGATATAGTCCCTGTGCCCGACGCCCGGGGTTGGTTCACACACTGGGTCGCTGTCGAACGGGATGTTACCGAACGTAAGCGCAACGAGGCGGCTCTGCAGGAGAGCGAGGACCGGTTACGTCTAGCGCTGGAAGCGGGGCGTTTGGGAACCTTCGATTGGGATATTACGACCGACCGGATCGTTTGGTCGGACACCCACTACGACCTGTTCGGGTACCCGCCCGGCGACCGCTTCTCAGTCGAGTTCCGGCACTTCGCCGACCGCCTCCACCCAGACGATCGCCCGGCCATAGAACGGGCCATCCGCGAGGCCCAGGAGACCCGCACGCCGTACGCGAACGAAAGCCGGATCGTGCTTCCCGATGGGACCGTTCGCTGGATGATGGGGAGCGGAGAGTTTCGGTACGCCCCGGACGGGCGCGCGGTCCGGATGCTCGGGACGACGATCGACATAACCGAGCGGAAGCAGGCGGAGGACTTGCTACGGGCGAGCGAGCAGCGGCTCCGTCTAGCCCTGACTGCCGGGCGGATGGGCATCTTCGACTGGGACCTGGCGACGAACGCCGTCGTCTGGTCGGACACCCACTACGAACTGTTCGGCTACCCGGCCGGGGAGCGGTTCCCCGTCGAGTTCCGTCACTTCGCCAATCGCATTCACTCGGACGACTTGCCGGCCGTCGAGCGGGCGCTACGGACAGCGATGGAGACGGGAGTGCCGTACCGGAACGAGGCGCGGGTGCTCCTCCCAGATGGGACGATCCGCTGGGTAATGGGCGTCGGCGAATTCCAGTACGACCCGGCCGGTCGGCCGGTCCGGATGCTCGGCACCGCCTCGGACATCACCGACCGCAAGCAGGCAGAGGAGGCCCTGCTCGCCAGTGAAGCGAGAGCTCGCGCCGTCATCAACTCCTCCCCGGTGCCCATTGCGCTGAACGACCATGGCCAGCGCATCACCTTCCTCAACCTCGCGTTCACTCGGACCTTTGGCTATGAACTGGCGGACATCCCGACGCTCGCCGACTGGTGGCCGAAAGCCTACCCGGATCCCGCCTATCGGCAGTGGGTGGCGGAGGCTTGGCAAGCGGAATTGACCCGTTCCGCCCAAACGGGAACGGCATTCGCGGTGATGGATATAACCATCCGGTGCAAAGATGGGAAGGATCGATTCGTTGAGGCGAACGCCGCGCCGCTCGCGGATACCTCTGCCGGAACCCACCTTGTGGTGCTTCACGACATCACGGAGCGCAGGAAGGCCGACGCGGCCCTGCAGGAGAGCGAAGCGCGACTGCGAATCTTCGTCGAAAACGCCCCGGCCGGCGTTGCGATGTTCGACCGCGACATGAAATACATCTCATACAGCCGCCGGTGGCTGACCGACTACGGTCTCGGCGATCAGAACCTGATTGGCCGGTCTTATTACGAAGTGTTTCCGGAAGTCACGGACCAATGGAAGGAGATTCACAGACGGTGCCTGACCGGGTTGTCGGAACGGTGCGAACAGGACCGATTCGAACGCGCGGACGGCACGGTCCATTACCTCCGCTGGGAGATCCAAGCCTGGACTCACGCGACTGGGACAGTCGGCGGATTGGTCTTGCTGACCGAAATGATCACTGACCGAGTGCGTGCTGAAGAACAAATCAGGGCCTCACTTAAAGAGAAAGAGGCGATGCTGAAAGAGATCCATCATCGAGTGAAGAACAACTTGCAGGTAATCTCCAGCCTGCTCAGTCTGCAGGCCGCGCAGGTCACCACTCATCCAGTCGCTGCGGATGTCCTCGCCGAGAGCCAAAACCGTGTGCGGGCTATGGCGTTGGTCCACGAAACGCTCTATCGGTCCGATGATCTGGCCCGCGTAGATCTGGCCCGTTACATTCAAGAATTGTACGGGTATCTATTCCGCTCCTACGGGGTAGACTCGGCCCGAGTAGGCCTTGTATTGGATGTGGAGTCCGTTACCGTCTCGCTCGAGAAAACAATCCCGTGCGGCCTTCTGATGAACGAGATCGTCTCCAACTCCCTCAAGTACGCCTTCCCCGGCAACCGGTCGGGCACCGTCAGCATAAAAGCTCGCATGCAGTCAGACGGCCTCCTTGTGCTGACTCTCGCCGATGACGGGGTCGGGCTCCCCAATGACGTGGTCATCGACAACACCCCCACTCTTGGACTACAACTTGTGAACATCCTGACTGATCAACTCGGTGGCCAGCTGACCCTCGAGCGGTTCGGGGGAACGCGGTACGATTTATCCTTCACTCCGTAGCCTCAGGTACGATATGGTTGCCAGCCGGATTCTCGTGGTGGAAGACGAACGGATCGTTGCAATGGACCTCAAGCTGAGGCTGCAGGCACTCGGCTACGACGTTGTCGGTCTTGTCTCCACTGGCTCAGACGCTGTACGTATGGCCGGCGAATTGCGCCCCGATCTGGTCATGATGGACATTCGGCTGCAGGGCGAGATGGATGGCATCGAGTCGGCGGACCGGATCCGCAAGGATCACTTCATCCCCGTCGTTTATCTGACAGCTCACTCAGACGAAGAAACACTTAAGCGGGCACAGGTCACTGAACCCTACGGCTACCTCCTTAAACCGTTTCAAGAACGGGAACTGCGGACCGTGATTGAAATGGGGTTGTACAAGCATCGAGCCGAACGCGACCTCCGGGCTAGCGAACGCAGGTATGCAACCACCCTGGCGAGCATCGGCGATGGAGTGATCGCGACAGACCGTCACGCGACCGTCACGTTCCTGAACCCGGTTGCCGAGCGACTCACCGGTTGGCCAGCATCCGAAGCAGTGGGATCTCGCTTAGAGGACGTGTTCTGTATCTACAATGAGTCAACCAGGGCGAAAGTTCAGAACCCCGTGGACCGCGTGCTGCGCGAGGGTATTGTTGTGGGACTCGCAAACCACACAGTGCTGGCAAGGCGTGGCGGCGGAGAGGTGCCGATCGAAGACTGCGCCGCTCCGATTATGGATGACCGCAGCACAGGCGTTGGCGCTTTCCTGGTGTTCCGGGATGTCAGCGAGCAGCGTCGGCAGGAGGCGGAACAGTCGCAGCTGCGTGAGAAGCTCATGGAGGCTTCAAAGATCAACGCCATTGGACGCCTCGCCGGTGGCGTCGCGCACGACTTCAATAACTTGCTGACGATCATCAATGGATATGCCAACTTTCTCCTCTCTGGTCTGACCGCGAAAGATCCATCGTGGGAATCCCTGGCCGCGATCCAGGATGCCGGTGAGCGGGCCGCTCGGCTCACCCAGCAACTACTCGCATTCAGCAGGCGATCGATGATCGAGCCAAAACCACTGGACCTGAATGCTATTGTCGCTGAGACGACAAAGATGCTTCGTCGGTTGCTGGGAGACAATATCGAAATCGCACTCGTCCTCGACCCTGTTCAGGACACAATCACCGCTGATCAGGGACAACTCGAACAGGTGCTGATCAACCTCGCTGTCAACGCCCATGATGCTATGCCCGACGGCGGGAGGCTGACCATCGAAACGCGTCCTCTCGAGATTCGCGAAGAGAACCTCGCCGACTACCCTGACCTGAAGGCGGGACGGTTTATCCAGTTGACGGTACGCGACACCGGCTGCGGTATGGTAGACGAGGTTCAGGCCCGTCTCTTTGAACCCTTCTTTACGACTAAAGGAGTGGGAGCGGGAACCGGACTGGGACTGGCGGTCGTTCATGGGATCGTCAACCAGGCGGGCGGGCGAGTGAGCGTCTCAAGCAAAGTTGGGGTGGGAACGACATTCAAGCTGTTGTTCCCGTCGGCCGACGCTACCGTCTCGACCCCGAGTAAGGGGACTCAGTTGCCGATCGGCGGGACAGAGACCATCCTTCTGGTTGAGGACGAGGCTCTGGTTCAGAAGGTTGCCAGGATCGCGCTCGAACTCCATGGGTATCACGTCCTGAGTGCATCTAACGCTGCCGCCGCGTTTCGTATCGCGGATGAACACTCGGGACCAATCCACATGCTTGTTACCGATGTCGTAATGCCGGACATGGGGGGACGGGAATTGGCGAATGCCATACGCTCACGACGCCCAGACATCCGAGTGTTGTTTATGAGCGGCTATTCGGAAGAAGATATTTTCCAGCACGGAAAGGTCACGACCACGGAAGCATTCGTCCAAAAACCGTTTTCACCCATGGGGTTGGCACAAAAAGTTCGGGGCGTTCTGGACAGCATGTCGTAGTCGACGTCGTCTTGCCCTCCCTGAGACTCAGAACAGTCGCGATTTTCAACCGACGCGCTTGCGAATGCCCCAGACGGCCGCATAGAACGGCGACCAAACGGACGCATCGCTGGTGTAAGACGAGTTTCACAAGCTAGCCGCACATCCACCTGCAAAAGAATCGGCTCCACTGTCGCTGAATGCCACAGGACTTGTTCACGAAGCGTACATTCGCCTGGTTGGAACTTCTTCAACCGAACAACAGTGGAATGGTCGCTCTCACTTTTTTGCCGCGGCCGCCGAAGCCATGCGTCGAATCCTCGTTGACGCCGCACACCGCCGACAAAGTCAGAAGCATGGCGGAGACATCACGCTGCAGCCACTTCCTGATGCAGACATTCCTCTCCGGGCAACCACCGGAGGAGATTCTCTCCAATAGTGATGCTCTCGAATCATTGTCTGAGGTGAATGCTCAGGCCGCATAACTCGCCAAGCTCCGCGATTTCGCTGGAGTCACTCTCCGAGAAATCTCCGAAATCCTCGACATTCCGCCCCGCAGTACAGACAACCTCTGGTCCTACGCCAGTGCGTGGCTGGTCGTTGAGATAGTGAAAAACAAAGTGCAGTGAATTCCGGGGCATTCTCGAGCTCAATGTATCGTGTGAAGTTCCCCAGAAATGGTAGGCGCTCTGGATTGGATGTTTTGGACTCTGCACGGCG
>CAIJTV010000264.1:0-2129 GCA_903823635.1 uncultured Planctomycetaceae bacterium | reverse complement strand
GACGATGCAGCGAAGGCGACGATCGCCTCCAGTAATCGCATCGTGTGGGTTCAGGAAACAGAAGCCGATCGCTCCCGATCAAAATCAGAAGCCACATCTGAAAGTCGCCCCGCCGATGCTTCGGCATCTGCAAATAGTCCATCAACGATTCTGACTGGCAAGCTTCGGGGTATCCGCATTCAGATTGGCGACAGCGATTATCAGTTTACGCAAGTGTTGTCCGGTGACCTGTAACCGGGGGATGAACTGATTGCCGGCGTTAAGCCACCGGGGGCTCCATGAGTTTCCTTTTGACGATTACCGTAGCCATTCGCGCTCTTCTAAGAAACAAGATGCGCGCCACACTGACCGTATTCGGCATTGTGATCGGGATCTCTGCCGTGACGACAATGGTGTCTGTGGGAAGCAGCGCCGGTCAATTGCTGCAGGATCAGCTGCAGTCCATCGGTACGAATTTCATCGTGGTACAGCCATCGTTTGAAAAACGCAGAGGTGTCCAGACCGGCAGCCTGCCTTCACTGACCGATGAAGATGCCCAGGCGATAGGTCGTGAATGCGAAGCCGTCCTTGCATTTTCTCCTCTGGTTTTCGGATTGAAGCCTGTTGTTCGCGGCAACACGAACATGCAGCCCAAGGAAATGTGGGGAGTCGGTGTCGATTATCTTCGAGTTCGCACATGGGATATCGAAGCGGGCGGTTTCTTTACAGAACGCGACGAGCGAGCTGGAAACTGTGTCTGTGTCGTCGGGCATACCATCGTGAGAGAATTGTTTCCGGCGGACAATCCGATCGGCCAGCAACTGCGAGTCGGCAACATCCCGTTCACGATCGTGGGTGTGCTCGGCAAAAAGGGAGCGTCCCTGACTGGCGACGATCAGGACAATGTCATGCTGATGCCGTACACAACTGTTTTGAAACGGCTGCAGGGAACTTCGTTTCGAAACGTGAACGCCATTCTCGTCGGAGCCCGCGCACCGGAACTGATTGATCTGGCAAAGTCGGAGATTCAACAGCTGCTGATGGATCGACATCATATCGCCGTCGGGCAGAAACCCGACTTCGAGGTCGTCACCAGTGCACAGTTGTCAGAACTCTTTGGCCGGATCACGGGAATCATGACAATGCTGCTGGCGTCTATCGCCGGAATTTCTCTGCTGGTCGGTGGAGTGGGCATTATGAACATCATGCTTGTTTCTGTCACCGAACGCACTCGAGAAATCGGGATCCGCATGGCCGTGGGTGCTCGAGGCCGCGACATCATGATCCAGTTTCTGATTGAATCTGTGGTGCTCAGTTGCTTCGGCGGAGCCATTGGTCTGGCACTGGGAATCCTCGCGTCGCTCGGGATTACACGGCTGATTAATTCCATCAGTAACGGAGCCGACTGGCCAGTGGTTGTGTCCATTCCCGCTGGCATCGTTGCGATGGTTTTTGCTGCTGTCGTGGGGCTTGTGTTCGGACTTTATCCAGCCTGGCGTGCCAGTCGACTCGATCCCATTGATGCGCTTCGCTATGAGTAGTTGTCAAAGGCCTCATGCATTTAGCCAGCAAATAAGAGGTTGATGAGTCAGACACGGTCCACATTAACGGCGGATGCGAAAAGTGGCATTAGAGCGCACGCCCATGTCACTTTGTTTCTTCCACGCAATTTCTCTCTCCGCCCTACTGCCAAGGGGGTTGTGAACATGATGATGTTCGTGATTCCAGCAGGCTTAACGCAGAGGCATCGAACAACGCCGTTATAGAGATCAGATCTTCCTCTCCGACGACGTCATACTAACTTTCTACAACAACTGGCGGCCGCAATGCTTTGAGACTGACCAAAGCGCCCCAGAGCCGGGTTGCACGCCGCACTGCTCATGTCGACTAATCGCCCAATGGAAGGCTTGCACCTTGCTCCGGCAAATCACGGCCGATGTAGCGAACCGGCATTCAGTTCGCAGCTTATGGTTATCCGCAGACCAGAACTGCGTTGATCCGGTCGATGTGACGAATGGCACTTAGTTATCGCCTCTTCGTTTGAGCAGTTCACGCCTGGCCTCATGTCGTGGCTTCATAAGCATGGTTGCTCTTGTGGGATTTCTTTTTCTTGCACGCGGTTCGCAGCGATCCGGTCGATCGGCAACGCG
>CAIJTV010000263.1:0-3060 GCA_903823635.1 uncultured Planctomycetaceae bacterium | reverse complement strand
GTTCTTGAAAGGAACGATGCGAGTCGATCTGTTTGGTGTTCGCGAGGGCGGCACGATCGAAGGTCAGCTGACAGCTCCTCTGCGACCCAATGTTCCAACACTGAAGCCGGGCAATCGCTATCTGCTGGAGACGGTCATTCGCACGGTCAAAATGGGCCACCACTTTACTCAGGGAACGACTGATTCCAACGAGATCTGGCTGGAAGTTTCCGTCAACGCGGGAGATCAGCAGATCGGTGCGAGCGGCATGATGGAGGAAGATAATAGCGTCGATCCGTGGTCACACTTCGTGAACAATTTCATGCTGGATCGAGATGGCAACCGCATCGATCGCCGGAATGCTCAGGATATCTTCGTGCCGTTGTATGTGCACCAGATTCCGCCCGGAGCCGGGCAGACCGTGCATTATAGCTTCACGATGCCCAACGAGGTGAAGGCCCCGGTTAAGGCTCGCGTTCGTTTACTGTATCGTAAGTTTGATTCGATCTACATGGACTTTGTGGATCGCAAGACAAAGGAACTGGGACGACCAATTCGTGGCCACAAGGAGGGTGAGAAGTATCGCAACGAACTTCCGATTCTCGTGCTGGCCGAAGACGAAGTGACGTTCCCGGTGGAAGGCGTTTCCGCAGAAGTCACCAATCCGAAACGAGAAGTCCCCGAATGGCAGCGCTGGAATGATTATGGGATCGGGATGTTCCTGAAGGGCAAGGCCGAGCTGAAGCAGGCGACGGAAGCGTTCACGAAAGTGGAAGAACTTGGACGCTTCGATGGGCCGCTGAATATGGCTCGCGTACTGGTCGCAGAAGCCGGTCCGGGACAGTTGGACGCAGCGGCCGCAGCTGTGCAGCGCGCGGCGGTTCATAAAGATCCTCCTGCGCCGCCGTGGACGATGGCGTGGCTCAGCGGTGTAATCAACCGTCAGCAAGGCGCTCTGGAACAGGCGGAAGCGAATTTCCGGCAGGTACTGGAGTATCGCACGGAGGAAACGATCAAGAAGAAGTTTGATTTCAGCAAAGACTACGAAGTCATCAATCTGTTGGGACAGACTGTCTTTGATCGAGCCTTACAGATTCGCGGTGAATCGCGGACAGAAGAAAGAGCGGCGAGACTCAAAGAGGCGGTGGAGATTTTCCAGAAGACGCTCGCCATCGATTCGGAGAATGTCGACGCCCATTACAATCTCAGCCAGTTGTATGCTCAGTTGAATGACAAAGAGAAAGCCGCTGAGCATCAGAAACTGCATGAGAAGTACAAGATCGACGATACGGCTCGAGGTGAAGCGGTCAGCAAAGCACGTCAGAAGTATCCTGCGGCGGACTTCGCGTCGGAGGCGTTGGTGATTTATGATCTGCAGAGGAAACAGAAAACAGAACCAGCGACTGTTCAGGCTGAAGAATAGAGGCATTGACATCGGCTAGCGGCAGGGCGTCAGCCCACCGTGAAAAGATGACATTGCGGATTGGCCTGCTCGGAGATTCGAAGAATCTACTTCTCACCGACTTTACACTCGAGAATGAACCAGACATGAATCAGTCGACTGAAACTGAGTCCGAAGAAACACAGAATGACGACGTCGTTGGATCAGCGATCAAATGGTCATTCGGCGCGTTTCTTGCGCTGGTTTCAGCCGGAATATTGATCTGGCTGCTAACGAAAAAGCCGCCGGAAGTTGTCGTTGAAAAGGCGGGACCGACGGAGTTACCTACAGAACGAGTCAAACCGACACTGGAGATCCCCGAAGTACTCTTCACGGAGATCACTGACGAGGCTGGTGTCGATTTCGTTCATGAAAATGGTGCCGACGGGGAAAAGTTGCTTCCGGAAACTATGGGCGGAGGAGGAGCGTTTTTTGACTTCGACAACGACGGCGATCAGGACTTACTGTGCATCAATTCCAACGTCTGGCCGTGGGCCAAACAGCAACCAGAGAAGCTTCCAACGTCCGCACTTTATGCCAATGATGGAACAGGGAAATTCACCAATGTCACGGCAGGTTCGGGACTGGATGTTCCGATGTACGGCAATGGTGTCGCCTGTGGAGATTTCGATAACGACAATGATGTCGATGTGTTCATCAGTTGCCTTGGACTGAACCGCCTGTTTCGTAATGACGGTGCTGGGAAGTTTTCAGACATCACTTCTGACGCCGGTGTCGGCGGCAGTGAGACCGAGTGGAGCACGAGTTGCGGTTGGTTCGACTACGACAACGATGGCGACCTCGACTTGTTTGTGGCCAACTATATTCAGTGGTCCCGTGAGCAGGACTTGTCTATGGAGTTCACTTTGAATGGAACTCTGCGAGCCTACGGTCGACCCACAGATTTCACGGGAGCGTTCCCTTATCTTTATCGCAATGAGGGAGAAGGTCGCTTTACGGACGTCTCTGAGAAGTCCGGGGTTCAGGTGCGAGATCCGAATACGAAGGTCCCTGCTTCTAAGTCTCTGGGAACCACTTTCTGCGACGTGAATGGCGACGGGCGACTGGACATTGTCGTGGCCAACGACACCGTCCAGAATCTGCTGTTCGTTAGTCAGGCCGATGGGACCTTTCTTGAGTCCGCCGCAACCGCGGGAGTGGCCTTCGACAATGCTGGATTGGCTCGCGGTGCGATGGGAATTGATACGGGTTGCTTTCGAAATACAGATGCAATTGGGATCGTGATCGGGAACTATGCGACGGAAATGACGGCGTTGTACGTGTGTCAGACTCCGGGGTCCGAGGTTCCGGTTTTTCGCGATGAAGCGGTCTCCAACGGCATCGGTCCCGTCACTCGTACTGACCTGAAATTCGGCGTGCTGTTTCTGGACGCAGATCTCGACGGTCGACTGGATCTGTTTGAAAACAACGGGCATCTGGAAGAAGACATCAAATTAGTTCAGGCCAGCCAGCAGTATGAGCAGCCACCGCATCTGATCTGGAACTGCGGCACCGAGTTCGAGAACGAGTTTGTCATGCTGGCTGAAGCGAAGACCGGAGCAGACTTCCAGAAGCGAATGGTGGGTCGAGGAGCCACGATGGCCGACATCGATCGTGATGGAGATATGGATCTGGCATTG
>CAIJTV010000262.1:0-2136 GCA_903823635.1 uncultured Planctomycetaceae bacterium | reverse complement strand
GAAATAAGTGTGACATCGAGAGCCTGGCTAACATCAGCCGTATTGCGAGTCACAGTGCCGAGGGCCGAGCCGCCATTTTCACTGATTGAGTTGGGAGAAATCGAAACCGACAAGGCGGCCGTATCATCATCGGTGATGACGACTCTGACGTTCGAAGGGTTCAGGCTGTCATACGCGAGATCGGTGCTGGTCACCGAGTGTGACAATGTGGCAACATGGAATCCCTCATACAGAAGGTCATTTACCGCCGCTACAGTGACAGTCTGAGCAACATTCCAGTTGGAGGGCGTAAAGGTGAGAGACGTTGTCGACGTCGTCACCTGGCTGCTGCCACTGATGGCGATTGTCACGTTCGATGATGGTTGTGAAGTCAGCGTCATCGTGTAAGCATCGGTCGCGCCACCTTCCGCCACTTCCGTTGTTCCCCCGGACTGAACAATCGAAACGCCTGCAGGCGTCACACTCGTCAGACCGACGTTCAGTCTATACATCTGAACGTTATCAACGGTTCCCGTAACTTTAACATAATACGTTCCCGCGGACGGCACAAGAAAGCTCAGCGTCTTAAACGGCCCCGCAGGACTCGTTGCACCGTTTGCAAGCACGGTCGAACCGTTCGTCCCAATCAGCTGCACATCCAGAACATTCAACGTAGATGTGTTCAGTGAGGTTTGAGTTCCTCCCTGCGGCCCCTGGTTGTACGTCGTCCCCTGCGGCGTCAATGTGACCGAAACTGAACCGGAAGTCGTTGCTGTGAACGAATAAAAATCTGTGTCTGACGCGCCATCGATGGAGATGAACTGAACGTCGTTCGCCCCGACGAAGGTCGTATTTCCATTGGGGCCAACGGTAAAACTCTGGCCCGTCGGCAATGAGCCCAATGTGCGCGCAGTCGCAGCCGTGTCGTTGGGTTCGAAATCGTCCCCATACATTCTCTGCGCGGCAAGAATATCATCCAGTTGCGGTCCATCGAAACGTGTATCGATGAACGGCTCCATCAGGAACGCCGCATTGTCCGAGTCGACGTGATTGAGCCCGATACCATGCCCGGCTTCATGAGCCAGAGTGTTTCTCAGACGCCGCGAATTATTTGCGTTGTTTACGATTGGGTCTGAGAAGAAGTTGTCCCCGGTATCAATCACCATATCGCCGTGATTCGGGAAGAAGTTGTACGCCAGCACATTGGAGTTGCCGTCAATGTAGTGACCACCGATCCGCACATCTCCTCGAACACCCAGCACACCGGGATTCGCCGTCGTGTTAGTAAACGCAGCACCATCGTCAGCGGCGGAATAGACGTAGTTGATCCCGGTGAGCTGGCTCCAGCGGCTGAAGACACTTTGAAAGTGTGCAAACCAGGGTTCATCCGTGTAGTTCATGTCGTTGGTTGAAACGCCATAGATGCCCCCCAGATAAGCCACCAAATCACTACCGGCGGAGGATTCTGTGTTGATTCCACCCAAGGCGGGAATTGGCGTCGCATCGGGCACAATACTCCACGTCAGAGTCGTCGGAGTTCCCTGAGTCAGGCCAGAGCCATTGGTTGCTGTTGTCGTCCAACGTGCCGAGTTAAATCCTCCAACACCAGTCCCACCTGCTGCACCCACATTGTCGTTGAAGGAGTCCACATACGCCTGTGAAGTCCCCGGCGCAAAAACAGGATGCGAATGAACTTCGTCTTCATGATGATCCGCCGAATCGATTCCGGTGAGCACAGGACTAGCGCTCAGAAGCGCGCGGATCTCCAATGGCTCGACGGATTCGTGCTGCCGCGGTTGAGTTCTCTGGCGTTGCAACCGACGGCTTCGCCCCAACAATAAGCGGGCCATAACAGCCTGCGTCCAGGTGACCTGAAAAGGATTCCGCGAGACCTGAAAACGATTCAACATAAACGCTCCATCAAGCTGTCGATAATTGGCGTCAAAGAATCAAATCGGCACATCAAAAAAATCGGGGATCAGAACTGAGAGGACTTAAGGGCTGATCATCAGAACAGATGGCCAGAATACCAGCTTTACGTAGTCTCAATATCAAGACTGGCAGGGCACAAAAATCTGAAGATTTTTTTCCCCGACACCGACCGGCTGAATACACTGGCGGATCTCCACCACTTTCGGACTGCAGCAACTAGGCAGT
>CAIJTV010000261.1:0-2328 GCA_903823635.1 uncultured Planctomycetaceae bacterium | reverse complement strand
TCCGACGCAAAACCAGACAAGTCCCGTCGGCGGAGCGACGGGTGTACCGTACGCCCGTCGCTCCGCCGACGGGATTATGCTTGCCACGTCCAATTCGGCTTTCTATTTGCGGTCCCCATGTCCAACAACTCGCCCATGCCGACCATGAAAGCTCCCGAACTACTTTCTCCTGCAGGCGACTGGGATTGCATTCGCGCGGCGGTTGAGAATGGAGCGGACGCGGTCTATTTCGGTCTGGATGACGGCTTCAATGCCCGGGCTCGTGCCGCGAACTTTGATCTCAACCGCATCGGTGAGATCATGGAGTTCCTGCATCGCCGCGGCGTCAAAGGCTACGTGACTCTCAATACTCTGGCGTTCTCCGACGAATTGCCTCGACTCCAGTCCATCATCCGCCGCCTCGCACTGGCTCCGGTGAATGCGGTGCTGGTTCAGGACCTTGGCGTCGCGAAGATGATTCGAGCGATCACGTCTGACCTGGCCATTCATGCGTCAACTCAGATGACTCTGACGAGCGCGGAATGCATCGCAGTCGCGGAACAGCTTGGCATCGAGCGTGTCGTGCTGCCGCGAGAACTTTCAATCGATGAGATCCGTCAAATTCACAGTCGGTCGCCCATTGAACTTGAAGCGTTCATTCACGGGGCTTTGTGTGTGGCCTATTCCGGTCAGTGCCTGACCAGCGAATCACTCGGAGGCCGCAGTGCAAATCGAGGCCAGTGTGCTCAGGCTTGCCGACTTCCATATGAACTCTTATGTGATGGTGAACTGCGTGACTTCGGCGATCAGAAGTACTTGCTAAGCCCTCAGGATCTGGCGGCGTTTTCGCTGACTCGTGAGCTGATAGACGCCGGAGTTCGCTCCTTCAAAATTGAAGGACGCCTGAAGACTCCGGAATACGTCGCCAATATTACTCGCCACTATCGCGAAGCCATTGATACCGCAATGGCCGGAAGGCCCGTCGAGTTTACTCGACGCCAGATCGCGGAAATGGAACAGTCGTTTTCCCGAGGTTTCTCGCCGGGCTGGCTGAATGGTTGCGATCATAAGATGCTGGTTCCGGCAATGAGTTCCGCCAAACGAGGCGTCCTGCTGGGGCGAATTTCGAATGTGCTTCGCGACTGCGTGACGGTCAGCCTCGATTATTCCGTGCAGGCCGGTGACGGAGTCGTCTTTGATGGCGACCGATTCGGCGGTAACGAACAGGGCGGGCGCGTCTTCCAGGTCTTCCGCGGCCGACAAGCTCTGCACGAACCTGTGGACAGCGGCGAGGTTGATCTGACCTTTGATCGCAGTCATCTGGATCTCAGCAAGTTGTATGTTGGGCAGCAAATCTGGAAGACAGATGATCCTCGGCTGAATCAACAGCTTCGCCGGACTTTTGATGTGGCCGATCCGCAACGTCGAGTCGCCGTGCAGGTCAAGGTACACGCCGAAGTGGGTCATCCTCTGCGGATTGAAGGCCGTGCGGATAATGGCTGTACGTGTCTGGTTCAGTCAGAAGATGCTCTGCAGTTGGCTCAGCGACATTCGGTCACGAAGGAAGTTCTGCAGGAACAGCTTTCGCGGCTCGGTGGGACCGTTTACGAACTGAATTCGCTGGACGCAGAAATCATCGGCGGCCCGATGGTTCCCCTGAGCGTGCTGGGGAAACTTCGCAAGCAGATGATCGAGCAGCTCGATAAGTCTCTGCCGATGCCGGAGATTCATCTGTGTCGCGACTCGGCCATCGATCGCCTGCGCAGTGAATTGCCTGCTCATGTCGCGTCTTCGGCAACTCCGTTGCTGACAATTCTCTGCCGAACACTGGACCAGTTGCGAGAATGCACGCAGATGGCGGCTAGTTCGCCAACCACAGCAAGCTCTGCGGCTTTTGCGGATCGTCTGATCGTCGACTTTCAGGATATTCGTGAATACCGTCAGGCCGTTGAGATCGCCAGAGCTTCGGGGCATACTCTGCTGCTGGCGACTCCGCGAATTCAGAAGCCGGATGAGATGGGCTTGTTTCGAGCAATGCTCAAGCATCGTCCGGATGGCGTGCTGATCAGAAATCTGAGCGGTCTCGCGTTCTTTCGCGATAACGCGATCCCGGTCGTTGGTGACTACTCATTGAATGTGACGAACGAACTCACGGCATCGTTTCTGATGCAACAAGGACTGCAATGGCTGACTCCATCGTACGATCTGAATCGTGATCAGTTGATGGAGCTTGTGAAGTGGGTGCCTTCACAGTGGCTGGAGATTGTCGTCCATCAACACATGCCAATGTTTCATATGGAACATTGCGTGTTCTGTGCAATGCTGTCACCAGGAACCAACAAGACGAAT
>CAIJTV010000260.1:0-3019 GCA_903823635.1 uncultured Planctomycetaceae bacterium | reverse complement strand
TGCTTGTGAGGTTTAGAGTTGTGAGAACAACGCCAGTATCAGACTCAGAGACCCTGAATGATTTCCATCGCCCCGATCACTTGACCAGATCGAATTTGAATTCACTACTTTCCGCTGAGACATTAGCCTTCAAATCTGTGCTGGCTGGATCCATGTACCTTGAAGGGATAATAAACTTCAGCACTGGCGGCGTAACGCCTGGAGCGGGCGGCGTGTTGTTCACTGGACCAGTGACCGTCACACGGTATGTTCCCGGAATTACTCCGTTGCCAAACAGAAATCTTCCGCCTTCCTTTAACTCCGCAATCGCGGCATCGCCAGTTGACGAAGACGAAAAATTGACGGTGCCTTCGGTCAAAGGTTTGCCGTCCAGCGTCACGGTCCCGCTGACTTCCACCGTTTTCGGAATTGTCGAAGTTTCAGAACAACCTTGAAGAGCACTGAGACCGGCGATGGCAAGCACAAACAGCCAACGACAAGAACGCATAGATCATTTTCCTTGAGTGGATTCGGATTCAAAACGAGGACGCTGTCTAACCGCATCCATTACCAAAGTGTTGCTGCCATTTTAAAAACAAACCAGACGCAGCTAAGCCGCGACTGGCAGTCTTCTTACTCCAAGCGGATGAAGCCAAGCTTCAATCCATCAGAACTCACCCAGAGGAACGCCGTCTTCACGAGAGCAGAGATTCCGAAGAATGCCCATGTCAACGTTGTCGGAGATAAATCTAACAGAGCCATCCCCCAGCAGTCCATGAATACCACCTACGTGGAAAGAGTTGATTACCGTGTTCGCATCCCATGGATTGTCAGAACCTGCAGCCATGTCGGTGAATTAATGCGGTACTGGACGCCGGTAAGACCGGTGCTCCAGGAGTCGGCACCGTTCGGGACAGATGCTGATACCGGAGCACCAAACGTCGTTCCCGTATAGCCACCGTAGTATCCGGCACGCATGTCACGAGTACCAACGCGCCCTGACTGCTCCGCGACCATCATGACATTGGAAGTGCCATCCACCGCGTCGCGCATTCTGGTCTGCTGATTGTGGAGCAACATGCCATTGTTGGTATAGAAACCGCCGTAGTTGCTGGCGGAACCTACCGTACGGGCCGCAATGTCCGGAGTAGCGCCAGAGATGCCCACATACATCGGAATCTGAGTTCGCAGGGTATTGTTGTAGGTAGTTCCGACAGAACTGTCTGCGTTTGGATCCAAAGGACTCGATGGGCAGATATATGTCGCGATCTTGTTGTTCGACAAAGCAGTCGTATTGGCGTTCGTTACGATTCCGGAGAAGGAAAGATTGAAGTCCATTCTCGCGTAAAGGTTGCCCTGTTCCAGGTAAGGGAAGATCTGCAAACGCCAGTTCGGAATCCGGTCCCAGGAACCATTTGATCCCAGTGGAAAGCATGTTGATGTGCTCTCGTAGTTGTGCAACGCGAGCCCAAGTTGCTTCATGTTGTTCTTGCACTGGGTGCGGCGAGCAGCTTCGCGGGCCTGCTGAACTGCTGGCAGCAGCAATGCGATCAGAATCGCGATGATGGCAATCACCACCAGCAATTCGATCAATGTAAAAGCACGCGTTTTTCTCTTCGCATCAAACTTCTCCTGAAAATGACGGGAAACAAAATGAAGGTCTCAAAGATCTCTGGAAAAGGGCTTCAACTACTTTCGAGAAACGCGAACAAATGGACACTATCGACTCGTGAACGTTCGTACAACGCGTCTCCGGTCTAAATCTTTATTTTTTGTGGCTCGGTCCGATGTCGCTGATTTGCGATCACAACCCAGCAAAGTCATTGACGTGTCACGTTTCCGGAAACTTATTGAACAGACCGCAAATGTGGATCGCTTCGCTAAATGCAACTCAAGTGCCAGAAGCCTGAATTGATTTTGGATGAGGCAGAAATGATCCCGATCAAGTTCCATCGCGGCGGCTGAACCCCTTCGCTGTCGCTGACAGAGCCCAGGGGTTTTCGAGCATATGACTCAAGTGAAGTCGTCATTCAAGTTTGCCCAGTGGGTCTTCTTTGCATCTTCTACGACTGAACATGATCGCTCAAATCAAGTCCGTGAATCCCGTTCCGGAGTTCCGCATTGCCTAAATTGAAGGCAGTAATGCCCATGGCAATGATGTCCGATTTCACAAGGTGGCGCTCGGCAATGTCGCACTTAGGTAGATGTATTATTGGGCATCTAAGTGATGCTGGCTTAACGACCGAAAATCGATGGTTAGCGGTCAGTACTCAATAACTCACGACGGCCCTCAATTGCCGTCCAGAAGTCCGCTGTCGGAACACTTTTGTACGCGTCATTGCGGCCTGATGGCCAACGAATGGCGATATCGACCACGTCGGCGTCTCCCACTCCAAAGATCATCTGGCGTTCATTGCTGGCTTGATAACCATCTCCCGCCACAAGTTGCTTCGATAATGTTCTGTCGCTGGTCTTCACCTCAACGGTCGTTCCGATGGCCTCACGAGCCGAACTGATTCCGACCAACTGAAGAGCGATAAACTTTCCCGCCGCCGATGTGCGATTGGTGAGCAACGCTGTTGGGCTGT
Source organism: uncultured Planctomycetaceae bacterium (assembly GCA_903823635.1). Taxonomy (GTDB): domain Bacteria; phylum Planctomycetota; class Planctomycetia; order Planctomycetales; family Planctomycetaceae; genus SXXK01. The sequence continues at coordinate 452 of CAIJTV010000260.1, read as the reverse complement.
CAAGATTGCCCACAATGAAGTCCTCTCCCCCATCGCGGTTCCAGTCAATTCTCGCGACAGCACGCCCCAGATACTTCCCCTCGAACCATGGCCCAAGTTGAGTGGAAGAGATCTCGTCGAAGCGTCCTGAGCCAGCGTTGCGAAAGAATTGCGTCGGCATATGCAACGGGATGCCTCGAGCTGTCTCATCATCCACATGGCCGTTCGTGACGACCAGATCTGACCAGCCATCCAGATCAGCATCCAGAAACTGAGTGCCGAATCCCAACTGCCGGATACTGGGTTCCTTCAGCCGTGCTTCCAGCGTGGCATCAAAAAACATCAGGGTCGGTTGACGCTGATACAACGTGTTCGACTCGTTGTAATAGTTGGTGACGAACAGATCGAGTTGCTGGTCCCCGTCCGCATCTCCGGCAGCAATCCCCATGCAGGCCTGCGTTCTTCCTTCGCGG
>CAIJTV010000259.1:0-13100 GCA_903823635.1 uncultured Planctomycetaceae bacterium | reverse complement strand
ATCTAGTTCGCTTTTGAGCCAGCCTGACACCGGAAAGGTAAGCACTTCTGTGGAATCGGGGCCCGGATCAGTTGAAGACTCATGCCGGCAATCGCAGGGGAATGTGCCGTTGGAAAGAAAATGGCAGAGCTTTTGGAAGCGAGTTCTTGACAGAATTGGTGTCGATGATGCCGTCGGTTTTGCTGTGGTTTCGAAAATCTGGCAGTTGCTGACAGGTCCGATTACACAGTTTCTACTGGTTGTCCGTTTTACTCCGGCACTTCAGGACTACTACTATGCATTCAACAACCTGTTAGGGCTGCAGGTCTTTGTTGAGTTGGGTTTGCACATCGTTTTGATCAATGTGTCAAGTCACGAGTGGGCACAACTGCGGTTACGAGATGGCCGAATTGCGGGTGATCGAGAGGCGAAGTCCAGACTAATCTCATTGGGCCGAATGATGTTCCTGTGGTACGGGATTCTGGCCATGATCTTTTCCGTGGGGGCGTCTCTGGCGGGCATTGTTTTTTTTCGTGAGTCCGCGGCCCTCACCGCCGAGCTGAATCCACTCCGAGCACAGGTGCAGTGGGTTTATCCATGGATTGTGCTTGTCATTCTTAACGGTCTGCAATTGCCATTGCTGCCAATGACAGCAATTCTGGAAGGCTGCCATCAGATTGCTGTTGTCAATCGAATCCGTTGTTTTCAAGCGGTGATCGGAACGATGGTCGTGTGGCTGGCAATCAGCAGCGGGTCGGGTCTGTGGGCGCTCGTCGGGTCTGCCGCCGTACGACTGGTCGGAGAAGGTTATTTGATCGGGGTGCGGTACCGGGCTTTTTTTGAGGAATTTTTGTGCCCTGCAGACTCGTCCCGCATCGGCTGGAGGGAAGAGATTCTGCCTTTGCAATGGAGAATTGCGGTACAGGGGGTTTTGCTGTGGCTTGCGAATCAAATGCCACTGCTGCTGATCTTTACGGAGCGGCCGGAAGGAGAAGCCGCTCGGCTTGGAATGACCTGGACGATTCTCACCGCGTTTCAAGGCGGGGCTCTCGCCTGGATTGAAACTCGCCGACCGGTCTTTGGAACGCTTGTGGCAGAAAAAAATTATGTAGAACTCGATCGATTGTTTTTTCGGCTTACGCGTATGTCAATGTTCATTATGACTCTGGTCACAACGTTCTTTTGTCTCGCAGTCTGGTGGATGGGATCCCGAAGTGAGGGATTGTTTGTGCGAATATCCGAGCGGCTGCTGCCATTGGATGCGACATTATTGTTTTCCGCGGCGATGGTGCTGATTCAGTTCGCGTTATGTACGAATCTTTATGTCAGAGCTCACAAGCGAGATCCATTCCTGCTGGCTTCAATCGCTTCCAGTCTGACCGTTGCCGGCGCGCAACTCTGGCTGGGAACATTGTACGGCAGCACGGGCATTGGATTGGGATATCTGCTGGGCATCGGATGTGTTCAGGTGCCACTTTGGACATTGATCTGGATACAGACCCGCAAAGAATGGCACCAGATTGAGGCGAAACATGCGTGACAAGTCAGAAGCTCCAAAGCAAGTTCACTCGTTGATGCAGCAGGAAGATTCATCATTCAATACGTTGCGTCTGGAACGGATTTCATGCCCTCTATGCGATTGTTCTAAGGCAACGGTCGTGCAGACGTCGGGTGACAATCTGTGCGGAATCCCTGGTGAGTTCTCGGTCGAGCGGTGTGATGCCTGTGGGCACCTTTTCATGAATCCTCGGCCTGTCATGGAATGTCTCGCCGCGTGCTACCCCGATAACTATGGCCCGCATCAGTCAAATCCGGAGACATCGACACACTTTCGAGTGGATGGTTGTCTGCCAGCGACAAGGCCAATAAAGAAACAATCCCGACCTGTTATTCTTCGGATGCTGCCACTGAGATTTGTGCCGGGACTCCGGAGGTTTTATTACTGGCTCATAGAAGATCGCAGTCAACCTGTGCCGCCGATCCCGGAAACATTCTCGAACAGCCATGGAATCGAGGCACTGGAAATTCACACCAACGAATCCTCTCTTGCTCTGGAGATTGGTTGTGCAACAGGGCAGTATCTGGTCCGTCTCCTTGATGCCGGATGGCAGGCCAGGGGGATAGAGCCGGGAGTGGGGCCCGCTACGGTTGCAAAGAATGCCGGTCTTGATGTGCAGTGTGGGATTCTGGAAACCTGCACTCTCAATCCGGAGTCATTCAATCTGGCCGCTGCGTGGATGGTCATTGAGCATGTGCCAGATCCTCGGGGCACACTCAAACGCATTCATTCGCTTCTCAAACCAGGCGGCCGGTTTTTATTCAGCATACCAAATGCTGGATGTTGGGAGGCCGCATTCTTCGGACGCAACTGGTTTGTTCTTGAACTTCCCAGACATCTGCATCATTTCACTCCGTTATCGATTCGAAAATTGCTTCAGGAAAGTGGTTTCACTGACATCACGATTACCCACCAGCGAAATTTATCGAACGTCGTTGGCAGTGTTGCTCTCATGATCCTCTCCCGCTGGCCGCAGAGCCGAATTGGGCGATGGTTATTTAGTTATCCACACCAGCCCACCATTGTCGTGAAGCTTCTGCTTGCTCCGTTGGCACATTTATTGGCCCTGTTGAAACAGGGCGGACGCCTTACAATAACCGCTGTTAGGCCGGAAGAGTAAACATGGCGATTGCTTGTTTCGATGCCTTAAGTTGTGGATGCCGAGCATGAAGATTCTGTTTCTCTCTTCGGGAGCACATACCCCTGCCGCTCGATTTCGAATATTACCTTATGTGCGGTTGTTTCGAGGAGACGGGCATCATGTTGTGCTCGCGAACAGTTTCCCCCAGAAGTATGACTACTTTCCGTGGATGGGGTTTCGACCGAGTCAGTTGCTGAAACGTGGAGTGCGCTGGTGGCACTGGTTAAGAACGAAATTGCAAACATTCGATGTGGTGTTCATTGATCGGGAAATCTTTGATGATGCCTCCACCACCATGGAGCAGCGATTTCGCGAATCATGTCGTCGACTGGTGATCGATCTGGACGATGCCATTTTTCTAAGGTACCCCGAGAAATTTGATCGACTCATGCAAATGGCCGATCTTGTGATTTGCGGAAATCACTTTCTGGAAGACAAAGTTCGTTCGCTGAATAAAAGGATTTGTCATGTTCCGACCTGCGTGGACATGGATGAATATACGGCGCGGTCCTTTCAAAATTCGGTGAGCGACATACCGGTAATAGGCTGGATGGGAACCTCCGGCAACTTAAAGTACTTATCAGTCGCTGCGGAGGCATTGCGAGCCTTTTCGAAAGAGGCCCGGTTTGAACTCAGGATTGTTGTCCCCGACATTCGTGAGCTGCAGGGGGTTGATCTTAGAGGCGTCAATGTCATGCACGAACCATGGCAGCCCAAGCACGAAGTTCGGCAAATCCAGCAATTTGACGTTGGATTGATGCCACTGTTTTCCAATCAGGAATGGGACATCTATAAATGCGGTCTCAAGCTGATTCAGTACCTTGCAGTTGCGGTACCGGGAATCGCTGCGCCTGTGGGAGTCAACGCTGAAATTCTCGACGGCAACAGAAATGGCTTTGCCGCGCAGACAACCGACGAATGGTTACATGCACTTCGTCAACTGGCCACGAATGCACAGTTGAGGCGTGAAATGGGCGAGCAGGGACGTCAAACTGTCGAACAGAAGTATTCAATTCAGGCAAATTATCCCATCCTGTTGAGAGCTCTGCTGGAGATTACGGCCTGAAGCTCTATTGCTGTATCGTGCACCATTTTCAACGTTGAAAAATTGTCGAAAACGCTCTTTTCTGGCTGCGCGGTCGGTGATAAATCCGAGAATCTCGTACCCCAGGGGTGCTGAGAGATCTCAGCGTTCAGTCCATGAAGCTGGCAGCCCTTCAGAGATCTCGATGTCGTCAAAAGACTTGCTCGCACGTGGTCCAATACTCCGCACCCATTGCGCCATTCGATGAAGTCCTTCAGTCAGTGTCGTTTCCTGTTGAGGCCCGAAGACATCGTCACAGAGACTATGGTCAGCCCATGCGAGTTTGACTTCATTCCGAGCCGGCAGAAATTGAATATCCGGGGCAATCTGAAACTCATGGCAAACGGCGATCGCCAGATCAAGGACTGTTGTCGGCGTTGTCGAACCGATGTTGAATACGCCTCCGTTTGCGGCATCGATAAACGGGGCTCGGAGCATCGGAGCCATCAAATCGCCGACATACGAAAATGCACGCTGTTGCAATCCGTCGCCAAATACTGGTAACGCCTGGTGCTGCAGGAGTCGATTCATAAAGATCCCCACGACGTTTCGGTAACGATCCCCGATATTCTGGAGTTCACCGTAGACGTTGTGCGGGCGAAAGACTGTGTAGTTCAGCCCGAATTGTTCATGAGCCGCCTTCAGGTCCAGTTCGACTGCATACTTCGAAATTCCGTAGGGATCTTCGGGCTGTGGCTGAGTCGATTCCAGCAATGGAACCTGGCCACTTCCGTAGACGGCAATTGAACTTGTGAAAACCAGATGCCTCGCTTTGTAGCGCACCGAGGCATTGATGATATTGATGCTTCCGATAAGGTTATTTGTGTAATTGAATCGCCGGATGAAATGGCTTAGACCCTCTGCCGCATAGGCGGCGAGATGATAAACAAATTCGAAACGATATTTTTGAAACAGTTTCTCAATGAGAACGTGATCGCAAACGCTTCCCTGATGAAAATGAACACGCTCGGACACAGGGACGTTGTCGGGAAATCCTCCCGAAAGATCATCCAGGACTACAATAATGACCGTGCGGAATTCAGGATCTTTCAGCAGGCTTGCCGTAAGGTGAGCCCCCAGGAATCCCGCACCGCCTGTTACCAGAACAGCCCCTACTTTCGCGTCTTGCATCAACATTCTCAGGTGACTTTGCTTTCGGCATGACTGCAATATGCAGCGATCCACACTTTGACATCAATTTGATCCAGTGCTATTATCAAAATTACGGCTTTCTGTCTCTATGAAAGCTGAATTTTCAGGAGTGTTTCATGAGGCTCAGTCTGATTCTGGCAGCGATTGTTGTAATGCTGGAAGTTCAATCTTCCCATGCTTTCGATGGTCCCAGGAAGAGCACCAACGTACCTCAATTTGATGCTGCGGTGGATAAAGCATTGAGCTATCTGCACGCCGCTGTTGAAAAACAGGAACCTCACGGCGGCGAGCAGATACTAGCGGCTTACGCCATGATTAAATGTGGGATCCCGAAGGATGATCCTTTCGTTGCACACGCCGTTGAAACGGCCGCGGCTCGCAGTGGGACGGGCGTATATCGGCCGATCAGTGCCTACGATCACATCTACGGGGCTGGCGTCGATGCTATGCTGCTTTCAGACGTTGATACTGAAACATATAAGCCAAATTTGCAGGCCATTGCGAATTATGTACAGAGCGTTCAGCGTGCCGATGGATCCTGGAGCGATGGACCGCAGCAGCCCGGTGACGTCAGTATGTCTCAATACGGCATTCTTGCATTATGGGCCTGCCAGCGTGCCGGTTGCGAAGTTACGCCCGCTATCGTGGATCGAGCCGGCGACTTCCTCATGAAACGTGGAAACGGCGATGGTGGATGGGGGTACCGTCCTGGTACAACGGCTGGACCCGGCGCAGGGAATTCGACCCATAATATGACGATGGCGGGTGCTGGCAGCTTGGGAGTCGTCCGAATTCTTCTTCACGGACCGAAGAAACCTCCGGAACCCGCGAAGAAGGAAGACGACACTCTTTTCGGTGGCGCGCTGACAAAGGTTGAACTGGATGACGAAGACGTTGTGTTTGGCGCATTTAAAGGCTATCAGGCTCAGAATTCCGTTGGGGCACTTGATACTCGAGTCGATCGATCATTCAGCTGGATTCAAGCTCATTTTACGCCCATCAGCAAGGTAGAGCACAATCTGTATTTTTACTACTGTATCGAGCGTGCTGCGGCAATCAGTGAACTCGGTACCATGGATGGGGCCGACTGGTATGTCGTTTATGGCGATGGATTGCTGCAACTTCAGCAGCAGGATGGCAGTTTCCCGACTCATACTGGACCGGTAGTCGGAACGAGCTTCGCGTTGCTCTTTTATATGAGGTCGACCCAGCAAATCATCGATAAACAATTCGGTGTTGGTCGTCAGCAGGGGAAACGGGGCAATCCGTTTGGGGATAAAGAAGTCAAACGCGAGCCAACAGAACTCGATCTGCTGATCGCGGATATGGAAAATCTCGATCTCACCAAGGTCGATGATGCCCCAATCGAAGTCGCCGATGAAATCGTGCGCAGTGTGATCTCGATTGATGATCCCGAAGAATTGGTGGGGCAGGCGGACAAACTTAAAAGTCTGATGAAGCATCCAAACGCCGATGTTCGCAAATCCGCATGCTGGGCTCTGGGACGGACCGGCGAATTCAAACTTGTTCCATTCATGCTGGATGGAATTCGTGATCCTTCTGTGGATGTCAATGTTGAGGCCATTGCCGCTCTGAGGTTTATCGCACGCAAGCCAAACGGGTTCGGGGAAACTCTGAACCCGCTTGACGGAATTGAAAACCCGACCGATGAACAGAAGGTAAAGATCGTGAATGAATGGCGTCAAAAGGCGATCAACTCATGGTCTGCATGGTATGCTCGAGTGCGCCCGCATGAAGATCAGGATGGTTTTGATCAACTCTTGATTGCCGTTCCGCTGAGTTCAAAAGCGGTTGAAGAGAAGAAGAAATAGGCTCTGTCAGATTGGTGCCTGGTCGTGGCCATGATCCAGGGGTCATCTCGTCAGCCGTCGAATCCCGCGTTTCATGAGATTTCGAATCATCGCCTGAACCTGCGAGATTCTGTCTTCGGTCGCGTGCGGACTGACTTGCCATGTGGCAGGTTGGTATCCGCAGGCCAGCATTCCGTTTTGTGCCACTGCCTCAATTCGGGCGATGTCTTTCCCGCTGAGTTCCGTGCGGTATCGTCCAATGCGTCCAGCATTCAAGGGTTCCTGCAACCGCTGATGATGTGCCAGAGCGGCCACGCTCTGAAATGTTCCGCCTCCAGCGTTGTCTTCGAGCTTCAGTGTGGATTCCATGTCCAATGGCGTGTCGTCAGCCCTCAGCCAGTGAACGAGTTTTCTAAGCGTGGGCTCCGCAGACTGACAAAGATCTTCGTACCGAATCTCGATCCGATTCTCCGCCGGTATTATGCGTTCTGCCATCAGCCAGCATCCCACCGCATGATGCCATTCCATGGCGGCCACAACGGGATCGTCTGCTCCGAATCGCATCGACAATACCGAGCAGACAACATCTCTCGGATCGCGAACCATATGCACAAATCGCGCGCCGGGGAAAAGTTCAAGCAGCCATGGAATCGACAGGACATACAGTGGTGTATTGTCGCCGATGAAGTTCAGTTGTTCCCAGGGAGTCGGTGAGTCAATCTGCCAGACGTAGTGAATGAACGCCGACGGACCATTGATTTGATGCCGATGGCAGAATTCTGCAAACCCCTCTTCGCTGGCTCGCCCCGACCACTTCTCTACAACCAGCCATGAGTTAACAACATCAATCAATTGTCGTCGCGATTTTGGGTTTGCGATATCACGCAGCAGGTCCACACTCTGGGCAATAAAGCCTGTCTCTTTAGCGATATGCACGCCTGGCAGTCGATTGATCAATGACGCCGTAACCGTCGTTCCAGACCGACCGCTGCCCAGAACGAAAATGGGGACAGGAGGTTTGCTCATGGATCGCTCTCCCGAGTTCATCAGGCTGCTCGTCGCAGTGATCGAAAGACCTTGCAGGACTCAATCTTTTGCCACTCGTGTTCCCATGTCATATCGTCATGCTGCATCAGGATTGTGGCATTCTTTGACATCTGTTCGTAGAGACCGGGATCATCGAGCATCTTCGCCATTGCCGTGGCAAGTTGTTGCTCGTTAAGGAAGCTGTCTACCAGAAGTCCAACCTGATTGTTGCTGATGAACGACTCAAATTCGCCGATACGCGTCGCGATCACGGGCATCCCGAGTGCCAGATATTCATACAGCTTGGTGCAGTTCGTTCCGACAAGACGATAGCGTGGCGTATCCGCCAGCAATGCCAATCCGCAGCACCGATGCTTTTCTGCGAAGGATCGAAATTCGGCCGGCGTCACACTGTGATGAACCACTACGCCAGAGGTGCGTCGTAGCTGTTCGAGCAACACGCGATCTCCGTCTCCGAAGATATGAAGTTCTACGCGTTGTTGGTGAAGCGAACTCAGTTGCTGCAACGCTCTCGCGGCAACCCCGGGGCCTTTTTCTTCGAACACTCCGCCGATATAAACGAAGCATAGCTTTTCATTCATCGGCTGTTTGTCAGACGTAATACGCCAGTCCACAGTTGGGTAATTGTGAATCTCGACCACTGCCGACTGCCAGCGTTGCAGGTGACGTTTCAACGTTGCCTGGTTCATGTGAATGCAGGTGACCACAGTAACAAAAGGTAGACACAGCCGATGAATGCAGCCAACCAGCAGACCGCTGAGCCGCCGTCGAACAGATGAGCCTCTGCTCTCCGTTGTGTTCAGTTCGTAATGGTCATGTTCATCGTACAGCACGGGAACTCGCTGGATCGCGGCCAGGAGGATGGCGATCGGCAACATCACCCAGTGAAAACACATTACAGCCCGCAGTTTCGCCTGCGTAAGATCTTTTACATCCAGTGTCAGGTGTCCTCTGCGCGCAACCGGGAGTGGATGCTCTGATTTATCGAGCTGCCACGGCCCTCGCGGCAACGATCCAATACGAACCCCAACGTTCATCGACAGCACGCCTTCGACAAACAGTGTCATCCGCTTATTGATTCCGCGCATGCCGGTGAGGCACAGCACGTAATCCGTGGTGGCAGCTTTGGAGTCGGATGGAAACGGCTTGTTCAATATCGACCTGCTGGCTGAAAATTCGGGGGCGGAGAATCCACTGGCCTATCGCGGCTGTTGAGTTCGCGAAGTTGCGGGAAGAAGTGTCGACGCGGTTGGAGTTGGAAGCCGAACTCGAGGCAATGGATTCGTCAAAAGTCTTCGTGCCGCCCCCGCCTTTGCTCGATCGAAAACTGCAGAGCGAGCTTCATTGACACAGGCCGCCAATAGTAACGTTGCTCCGGGAAACGCAAGAGGCCCACCGGTCCACGAGAAAATGATGTAGGCCACGATTGGAATTGTCGGAACGAATTGTTCACGTCGCTGAAAGACGGCTTGAACTGGCAGCCATAACAACAGGATCATCATCGTCGTGAAAACAAACGCTGCGGGAAATCCTGACTCAAAAGCTACCTGCAGGAAGTTGTTGTGAGCGTGATTAATGTCCATAACTGCGAGGAATTTCTGAGGTTTCCCCGGGCCAACGCCAAGCATCGGATGCGATGTTGTGTGATGCCACGCGATCTTCCAGATCAACGATCGAGGTGCCGCCGGCACAAATCCCACGAGCCGCATTTTAACCAGCAGGTGATGGACGAACGGCGTTTGCAGAATATTGTCCAGAAAGTAGTACGTGGAGGCGATGCCTGTGATGAAGAGCACCGCCAGCCGCTTGTGGTTGAACAGAATATAAAGTGTCAACACGATCAACATGGCGCCGATGCCATTGCGAGACATTACAAGGAATACGGCCAGACAATTCAGAGGCAAAAGCATCAGCCATGGAAGTCGTCCCACACCTTTTGCTGCATCAAATTTTGAGAGTATCAGCGGCAACGTCATGTTAATCTGAGCAGCCATCAGGTTTCCAGCTCCTGATGGATTCGAAATCAACCACGCTTCCAAAGCGCTCAGGTGATAGGCCTGATACAGAATCCAGTATGTCAGAATCAGATTCGTCCCAAGAATCAACTGTCGACAGAACGAGGAGACATCTGTGGAAGAGAAGGCCAATGCTCCCAAAGCTGCGTAGCAGGAGAGCACGTGAATCGTACTGGAGATTTCTGCAGTGTTGACTTCTGCGGAAACCAGAGCCAGAACCATCAAAGCAATCGCACCAAACAAGAAGAACAAATACGCGCGAGCATGAGGGCTCAGGATGGCGCAGCCCGCAAGCATCAGCGATGCGACGCTGCCTCCCAGAAGCGTCGCAGTGTGCGAGTAGGCTGATGTCATGCCGGTTGTAATCAGGGCCGCAACAATCGCTGCGATCGTGGTTGATATAGAACGTTCTGCAGTAGCGTTTGGAGTCATGCGGTCCTCGCTTTCGCCGCTACTACTGATAAGTCCGACAGCGATGAACTGTGATCTGTTACGAATGCTTGCAACGGATTCAGATAGGGAAGCATCAGCAGTCCCGGCGATCGATAGATCCGGATCACGATCAGGAGATTCCAGAGACTTCGTGAAACAAGATAACCAGCGGCAGCTCCAGTTAGCCCCCAGAACCCACCGAGGATGACGACAAGAATTAGCTGCAGGGGCCAGTGGCCGATGAAGGCGCGAGCGTAGAAGTGCTGAAGTCCCATTGTTTGCATGACCGGAACAGTCGGGCCAGTGAGACAATCGATCAGCGTTGCGATCAACAGAACGGGCATCACATCGACAACCGCGTGGTATTGTGGCCCAAGAACCTGAATCAACTGTGGTGACATCAGCCAAACCCCCGCTGCGACCACAAATGCAATCCAGAACGTTAGGGTTGCTGCACTGCGAGCACAATGATTCGCCTGGGAAAGTTCGCCGCTGGCATACAGTCGGGCACATCGAGGAATCAGGCTCAGCCCCAGAACTCCCAATGGCACTGCTGGCAGGGCGGCATATGGAATCGCCAATGCGAAGCAGGCAGCGTTCTCAAATCCACACCCCGCAGCGATGGCCATCGGGAGAGTTGATTGAGACGCCACAGCGCCGATCGAAACGGCGACCAACGGTAATCCACGACGAAGCATAGTGAAGACATCATCGCGACTGATGCCGGATGCCAGTTTCAATGCTGTCAGGTGCAGATCACGCATTCGACCAAACGAAATTGATCCCGCGAAGATCACCCCTGACACCGTCGCGTACATGGCTGCAATCTTCAACGCGGAAAACTTCGAGCCGCAAAAAGCTGACATGAGAACAATCGAGATCACCACTGCGGGCAAAAGCGTTTGCTCAGCCACCATGGCTCTTGATGTTCCAACAATCGGCATGGCCGTCCATTGACGAAGATAACTTAAGGTCAATGGTATGAGTATGATCGCAGCTGCCACGGTTGTTGCAGTCCAGGCGGACGACATTCCCGCGAGTGAACTCAGCATCGCAAGCGCAATCAGCAGCGTCAGCAGGAATCCCATTGATATGATCGTGCATTGGTAAGCAACGGCGATGGCTTTTGCTGAGTCGCTATTTCCTGGTTCGTTATGTTCTGGTGAATCATCTTTAATTCTGCAGGCCAGAGTCTGCGAAAGAATCCGATCTGTCCCCAGCGGAGCCAAAGTGGCCAGCATCATTGCCAATCCCAGAGCCGTGCTGTAGGTGCCATATTCGGCCGGGCCCAGAATTCCGGCAAGAACCGTCGTGGAAACAAAAACAAGCACGATCCCCACCGCGCGCACCAACAGTGCGCTAAGGGCGTCGGAGAGCCATGCTGAAGGTTTCCATTTCACTACGCAGCACGCTTTCGAAGAGCCGGTCGGAACGGAATTGTGGCACGACTGTATTCACCAAGGATCGAATGTCTTTCGCAGAAATCACGCAGCTCCGCAATGGACATCGCATTGTCTTCTGTGCTGACATACGGATCAGTCACAACGGCATTGATCAGATCGGGATAATCATACGCGATATCTTCATAGACGCTGCGAAACGCGGGGAGCACAGCAAACATCTCTTCAAGCTCGATGGTTCGCCGAGTTTCCTCATCGCTCATCAACTCTTCGTAGAGTTTTTCGCCCGGCTTCGATCCAATCTCTGTAACTTCCATTGCCTCAGGAGCAATGCCTTGTTGTGGTGCCAGTTCCTCAATCATCACCTGCGCCAGATCTGCGATGCGGATGACCGGCATTTTGGTGACGAAGACTTCTCCGCCACGAGCTTTCTCGGCTGCGGCCAAAACCAGCCGGCAACTTTCTTCCAGCGTCATGATGAAGCGAGTCATCCGACGATCCGTCAGAGTCACAGGTCCGCCTTGTTCGATCTGTCGCGCAAAGATCGGGATCACCGAGCCTCGTGAGCCGAGTACGTTCCCAAATCGAGTCGAACTGAAGATCGTGCGTCGTCCCATCTTCAGGCTGTTGGCGGCAGTGATGAGTCGTTCGCCCATCAGCTTGGAGGTCCCCATCACGTTGGTGGGATTTACAGCTTTGTCGGAGCTAGTGAAGATCACACGTTCGACATCATTCGCCAAAGCCGCCTGAATGACGTTCTTGACTCCCATGATATTTGTCTGCACGGCATCAAACGGAGCACGTTCGCAGAGTATCACATGCTTCAATGCTGCCGTGTGCAGCACGATATCAACGCCACTGCACATCAGTTGCAGCTTGTCAGGATCGCGAATATCGCCAATCTGGCAAAGACTTGCCACATCACTTTCCGGATGCTTGCGACGATTCTCCTGTAGTTCCTGTTCAAGAAAGAAGATCTCCGATTCGTTCGTATCGACGACTCGGATTTCCTTCGGTTCGTGAGCCAGCAACTGCCGCACAATCTCGCGCCCGACCGTTCCGCAGCCGCCAGTTACGAGGATGGTTTTGGAAGTGAAGAAGGTCATGGGGGAGGGTTTTCGGTTTGAGGTTTTCAGTTTGAGGTGAATCGCAGGGTTTACCACAGAGGTCACAGAGGACACGGAGGGGAATCGCAGAGAATGTGAATAGAGTTTGAACGCAGAAGTCGCTGAGGTACGCAGAGCACAGGGCGATAACATCTCCTTGTTTCCCTCTGCGTTCCTCTGCGAACTCTGTGTTCATAAGTGATTCCCACTCCCTCTGCGATTTTCCTCTGTGCTCTCCGTGACCTCTGTGGTAAGTACTTGCGATTCCCGTATCATGCCGCTCGGTTGCGGTAAAGACTGTGGTCAATGACCTGAGTCATTGCCTGGGTATCCAGGCAGTGCCCCAGATGTCGATTGATCTGCGAAATTGTTGAT
>CAIJTV010000258.1:0-3839 GCA_903823635.1 uncultured Planctomycetaceae bacterium | reverse complement strand
GCTTCGTGCTCGTTCAGTAAGACTCAATTCGCTCCTGAAGCAGATCAACCAATTCGGGATCCATAAACTGGTAGTCGTCGGGAATATCAAGCACGTGCAAAGGGGTCTGGCCCAGCGCATTGGACATGGAGCCCAGAATTCGTGAGCGGTGTTTGTTTTCCATCACGAACACAACATTCGCCCATTCCAGATCCGCCGCTCGTAGTTTGCGAGGCGAACTGTCGCTCAGGCCACACGACCTGACCGACATACGGGAGTCATTGCGAAAGATGCGTTCCGCGGTTGGACTACGCCATTGATTGCGGGAGCAAACAAACAGAACATTGATTCGCGGACTTGTCAGCTGAGTACTCCTGGAATCACCTTGCCTTTGTCTGCAATCAGGAACGGACGGCCCGTATCGGACTTGAACTCCTTCTCAATCGGAAGTCCGCAGGCTGCGCCGATGGTGGCATTCAGGTCCTGCGGGAGAGCATTGCCGTCTTCGACATTGCGACCATTCGCATCGGTCTTTCCGATGAGCTGCCCGGCTTTGATCCCGGCACCAGCCAGTAAACATGAGAACGCAGCGGGGTGATGATCTCGACCAGCGTTTTGATTGATCTGAGGCGTACGGCCAAACTCGGTGGCAAGGACCACCAGAGTTTTGCTGATGAGCCCGCTCGTGTGCAGATCATCCAGCAAAGCTGACACGGCCTGATCCAGTTGAGCAGTCCGCTCGATGACGTTTGTGGCACTGTAAATGTCGTTGTGATGGTCCCATGACCCAAACTCCACCTCGACGAACCGCACGTTCTTTTCGATCAACCGCCGAGCCAGGAGGCATCCCTGGCCGACTCGATGATTCCCATATGTATTGCGGACGGATTCTTCCTCTTTACTGATGTCGAATGCCACCAGATCAGGACTCTTCAGCAGTTTGACCGCCTCTTTGTAGTAGTCTACATAGGCTTCCGTCTCCCTGGACTCATACTTGCTGCGGAACGTCGCATCGAATTTCGTGATGAGTCGCTGGCGAGTTTTGAAGTCGTCCTCTTTCAGATACTTTGGAGGCTTTGTGTTCTGCAAACCGGCCTTGGCGTCCGCCACCGGTGCTGGTGCAGTTTCTGCAGGAAGATATCCCTGCCCCGGATGCCGATTCGCCGCGCCGACGACGACACAGCCCGGCATATCGGCGTTCTTTTTACCGGCCACATGAGTAAGCCAGGCTCCTAGAAACGGATGGCGGATGGACCCAATGAGCTTATAACTGGTCCGCATCAGGTACACAGCATGTTCATGAGCGGCCGTTTCCGTTGTCATGGACCTGATCAGCGTTGTGCGATTCATCTGCTTCGCCAGCAGCGGCAAATGATTGCCAATGCTTAAGCCCGGCACGGCCGTGGAAATAGCGGTCGTTTCACCGCCCGCCTCTGTGCCCGGCTTGGGATCGAACGTGTCGATATGGCTCATGGCACCGCTCATGAACAGGTAGATAATGTGCTCCGCCTTGCCGGCCGCGGCAGCGGGCCCAGCGAGAGCCACTGTGTTCATCAATTGGTTGGCGAACGGAACAATCGACACACCCAACGCGGTTCGGGCAATCGACGACAGCAGTTCTCGGCGAGTTACCTCATCAGATTTGCGAAGCAGTGACTTCATAGAAACACCCATCATTGCGAGCTGCCGCTCGTTCTGGAATCATTTTGTAATCTCAGCGACACCCGGGCAGGAAGTTGGTCGCCGATAAATCAGACACTGTGCCTCTTACTGAATAAACAAAAACTCTTTTGTGTTAATCAAAGCCCAGATCACGTTTCCGTATCCTGCGTTGCCACTGTCTTTGATCTCCGCCTTGGCAATTGTCTCTTCGCTTGTTGTGGCTTTGCGAGACAAGATGGTCAGGAAGATTACATCAATCCGGTCGTTGACAGTTTTTGCCTTCACCGTGTCATCGAAAATGACCGAGCCGGCTTCCAGCATCATGTGAGTAATCTCACCGTTCAGCATCGCCAGAATCTGACTAACATTTCCGTCCGTGTTGGCGGCTTCGATCAGTTCTCGGTCTCCCTGTCCAAATTGACGCAGGAAATGATCCGAAGGCAAAGGCATCGGCAATTCCGAAGCGCGAGCGAGGACGGTGCGATTCTTGTACGAGTTTCGGGCTTGAGTCAGCTTTCTCTGAGCAGTGGTGCTGAAGTTGGCCTCGTAGTCTTCGGCAGCCTTGCGAACCTGTTCCGCAGTCGCTTTGGACAAATCCAGTCCGACTGTTTTCGCCAGTCCATCTGTCCTCGGGCGTGTAAACGATTCGAAGTTATACACGGCCATGGTCAACAGTGAATCCCAGAGTTGTTCCGCAGTCATACGGCGCAAGATCGGTCCCGGGAAGTGATAAGGTCCTTCGTCCGTCACTTCTCGCACCTGAGCACCTCGCTGCCATGTTCGAGTATGGCAGATGATACTTTGCAGCTCGCGAACATCATAATTACGGCGAATCAACTCACTGGTGAGGTAATCCAGCAGTTCCGGGTTGGAGCATTCGCTTTCGTCACGAATGTCGTTCACGGGTTCGATCAGTCCAACGCCAAAGGCTTTCTTCCACATGCGATTGGCGATGTTCTTAGCGAATCGAGGATTCTCCGGGGAAGTGAGCCATTTCGCGAACACAGCTTTGGGAGAGTCGCCTTTGTTGATCTTTACCTCGGCTCCGAAGATCGGTTTCGCCGTGACAGCATCGTTCGCCTTCGCGTTGTCATACTGATAGTCGTGAGGCAATTTCAGACGTCGTCCGGGGTTTTCGTTCACCTCAAACAGATTCGCATTCAGCATGCGACCAAAGGCCCCGTTGGTATTGTAATTGGGGTCAATGGCTTTCATCTCATTGCGGACGCGCTCGACAGGATTGCCGTCGGGGAATCGCTTCTTGTCGCCAGCTCCTATGCGAGTCTGTGTCGGATACAGAAACGCAGCCATCTGATAGAACTCTTTCTGAGTCCACTTATCAAACGGATGATCGTGACATTGAGCACACCCGATCTGAGTCCCGAGGAACACTTGAACCGTGTTGTCCACATGGTCCAGCTCCATCCCGGAATCACGCATTGAATAACCGACGGCGGGATTATCCCAGATTCGGCCTTCGGCTGTGACCATCTGCGTGACCCATTGATCATACGGCGTATTGTCCGCCAGCGACTTCTTGATCCATTCGTGATAAGGCTGAGCAATCTGATTGTTGTCAATCGGATGATCCTGGAGCCGCAGAATATCGGCCCAGTAGTTAAACATATGGCTGACGTAATCCCCCTCCCCGAGCAATTCGTCAATGGCAGCAGACCGCTTGTCAGGAACATCGCGGCCCAGAAATCGGACGATCTCGTAATGCTTCGGGATGCGTCCACCCAGATGCAGCGCCACTCGCCGAAAAAACACTTCGTCGCTGACGACAGGGTTCCCAGTCACTCCATGCTTTTTGTAGTTGGCCTCAACCAGCTCATCGATCTTCGCAGCGGATTTTTTTACATCGTCGATTCGTCGTGGATCGGTGTTTTTCACCGGTGGCGCATCAATCAGTCCCGATCCACGCGGAATTCGCCCGGTCGGAGGAACCGCGTTGGCCTGATTCGCCGGGGGCTGAAATGCGTCAGCCACAGGAGACAACAACGAAAGGAATAGCAGCGTAGAAACACAGCGAGAGAACATCGCAGGATCTCACGAGAACCAGAAGACAGGAGAATCAACTTTCAATATGGTCCCTCATCGACACAAATTTGTCCACGGGGGAATCGGCGATCAGCACAAGATTTGGTGCTGAGATTTTCCGTGCGGAGGTGTTGGATGACGCTCAGCGATATCGCGTT
>CAIJTV010000257.1:0-3353 GCA_903823635.1 uncultured Planctomycetaceae bacterium | reverse complement strand
GTCTCATTCCGGCGTTGAACGCTGTCTGCATTTCTGACCAGCTGGCGTTCGAATGTCCGCAGGTGACAAGGCACTTGTTGCGACGAGCCAATGCGTAGAAGTCTGATGCTCCTGGAAGTTCAGCTGCGCATGTGGCGATGCGGATCATCTTTGTGGCGAAGTACTTTTCGTATTCGCTTAGCTTTGGAGGGCGGCAGCCGTCTTTCGAATGACATCCGACTTTGTCTTCTGCAAAGTACGGGCCGTAAAGATGAACTCCGGCGATGTTCGGAACGAATGATTTCTCCGAGTTCTTTCGTACCGTCGCACAAGCCTGAATCATGGTCATCAGACTTTTGAAGCTGCCTGTCGTAGTCGTGGGGAAGATTGTGGTTGTTCCGTGCCGCGCGTGAGCTTTGCAGGCCGTTTGGACGGCTTCCGATGTGCCATCCATAAAGTCGGCGCCGTTTCCGCCGTGAACATGGATATCGATGAATCCGGGTGAGATGAATCCACCATCGGCATCAACTTGTTCCACACTCTTTGGCAGACGTTTTCGCTTCCCGACGGAAACAATCTTCGACCCTTTCCAGCGGACCATTCCGTCTTCGAACAGTCGATCGCGCAGTACGACGGTACCATTGAGAACGGCGTACTCTTGGGCTCCTGAATCTTTCATGGGGCGGCTTGGTTCTGGAGAGTTTCAGGTGGGACCTCGGTGCCCCGTCAAATAGGTCTGCCGTTGCTGGCGACCTGTTAATTTAATCCCCCTGAGCCTGCCTCAGGGGCATGCAGGCTTTTGCGCCACTGGTCTTTGATGGTGCAAAAGCCGTTAAACCACCGACGCGGGGTCGGTGGCGGGTGAAGCAAAGAGCCGCTATCGAGCATAGAGTTCTGCGAAGGCTTGTCGATAGGGGAGTTCGTTCTTTGGAAACAACGCTTCAAAAGTCGAGTCTTCAGTCGCTCCCTTCTGGAAACGGCGTTTCTCGAACACAGGCATCGTGTGTCCTGTGATCTGTTCAACCCCGCGACGTACCACTTCTCCTTTGAGCTGATAGAGCTTGTCGTGTTGCCAGTCGGTAAGTTCGATGAACGGGATTCCTTCGGAAACTTCGATCACATTGGGCAAAGCAAACGGACTGAATCCGCGAAATCCCAGCATCGTTGCCGGCGCCCACGAGCGAACATGGCCACGGCTTTGACCTCCGCTGTAAGTCAGAGAATGTTTGACGGCATTCACTCCCCAGCCTTCGTGGTAGAGCAGGGAGTTATTCAGCACGCTGCGAATGGTGAGTTCACTGTTCTCTTCGATCGGATAGTCCTTCATGTTCTCATCGCCGCCATCTCCGTCGGCCAGATAAATCCATTCCGGGTATCGGTTGCGAATCTCTTTGCACAGAGCCAGTGACATAGCTGCCGATTGCACGTCGAGGGGTTTGTAATCTTCGATGACTCGCACGGCTTCGCGATAATCGATGGCGCTCCGTGGTACATCAATCACTTCCAGAAACAATCCGAGATCCAGGGCCGACAGGAACTCGTGAGCCTGAGCGGCATCCTGACCACGCGAATCCAGTGACAGAGTGAACGCCTTGAGTCGTCCCGGAGATTCTCCACGCTTCAGTAAGGCGTCATAGATCGCCAGGAAAACCGCGCCACTGTCGATGCCGCCGCTGAAAAGTACTCCGATGGGTTCTGTCGACGGGATTTGATCCAGCCAGCGGTAGACTTCCTGCTGCATGGCGGCGATGTAAGCGTAACCTATTTCATCCAGATTGTTGCTGAGCTTGTTGCGTTCCGGCGTGAAGAATCGCACGCAGCCTGGACTTGGGTCAGGGCAGCCGATGAGTGCTAGTTCCTGAATGTGATGAGCTGGCACCATACGCGTGTAAGACGGATGGAATTGTTCTGCCAAGCCTTCTTTCTTAAGCCATGCAGCGATTTCATCAATACGCTCGGCAACGATGAGGCAAGGTCCAGCCACCTGTTTGGCCAGGAAGTATCGCATCGGCCGACCGATTGATCGAGCCATTCTGATGATGTGCCCGTTCTGATGCACAAGAGCAAATTGCCCATCAATCTCACGGACTTTCGCCGGATCTCCCGACCCCAATCGAGCCGTCGCTTCCTCAACCGTCATGTTGAAGATCGTGTTGTTCTTTGGGTCCAGCAGATTAACGAAGCGTTCAACGTATTTGTGATTTTGCATAGTAAGACTTTCCGGAAGTGCGGCATCGCATCAGCTCTGCATATTCGCAGCGTTAGGCATCATCCTGTTTTCAGGGCGTTCAACCCATCAGGGCCATCAGTCCCGATAATGTCCTCGAACGATCAGTTCTTGACAATGATCTGGGCGAAATTCGCGAGGGCGATTCTGTTTCGCCCTAATCGTTAATGCGTCGAAAATTGACGATCCCGTTTGATCAAACAGATTGATTTACGGCTTGAATCTCCAAAGTGCTGGAACGTTCTTCGATGACTCGCCGAAAAACGCAGCCGAATCGAAGTTGGATCTCCTCCGCGTGCAGACGAGGCTGTTGAGCGTTCGACACATATTTTCTTGCGGCGATTGCTTACTTCACGTACGGAGCGACCGCTTCTGCTACAACCTTCATCGATTCATCGATCAGTTTCACCGCATCTTTGGTTTCGGGGGCTTCGGCGATGATGCGGATGATAGGTTCGGTGTTGCTGGCGCGGACCTGAACCCAGCGGTCGGACCAGTCGAGTCGCAGGCCGTCGCCGTCGCGGGCTTCGGCGTCGGGGAAGGCCTTTCGCAGAGCTTCACAGGCTGCAGGAACCGCGTTCGCAGGGCAGGTAATTTTGTCCTTAACGATCGTATAAAACGGCAAAGAATCGGCCCACTTGGCCAAAGTCTTCTTTTTGTCCGCCATGCCCGCCAGCACGTAGGCCATCGAGACCAAACTGTCACGAACGTAACCAACGGCTGGCTCGATGACTCCGCCGTTTCCTTCACCGCCAAGCACTGCCTGCACAGATCTCATCTTGGCACACACATGAGCTTCCCCGACATAACTGCGATGGAACTGGCATCCATGTTTCGCGGCGATGTCGGCGGTGACTCGACTGGTAGACCCATTGACAACGAACGGGCCTTTGCGACGCTCAAGCACAAAGTCTGCCGCAAGTGCCAGAGTCAGTTCTTCACCGATGTAGCGGCCGTCGCCATCGACGATCGCCATGCGGTCTGCGTCAGGGTCCTGAGCAAAACCAGCGTGGGCTTTATGCTGGATGACGGCTCGACAAAGGTCGCCGAGATTCTTTTCGGTGGGTTCAGGAATATGTTCGAAGCGGCCGTCGGGAGTTCCGCCTAGAACGACCACATCACATCCAAGTGCTTCCAGCAAGATCGG
>CAIJTV010000256.1:0-1708 GCA_903823635.1 uncultured Planctomycetaceae bacterium | reverse complement strand
CGGCCCATGCCAAAGATTGACTTTGCTGGGAGACTCAAAAAGATCTGGGGAGATCGGGTGTTTTCTGACGAGGAGGTGGCGAAGATGCGCATGGCTGAACTCGAAGGAGAAGAGGGATAATGATCTACCCTGACACTTCATTTCTCTGTGCGCTTTATGTTCCTCAGAGCACTTCAACACGCGCCATTGCTCATGTCGGAGGGCTGGTTGATCCGCTGGAAAGCACCTCACTTCTCTTCTTCGAATTCCGGCAGTCTATCCAATTTCAAGTCTTTCGTCACTCCAAAGACCGAAAACAGGGCGATGGGTTGACTGTGGCGCAGGCCGCCTCGGCGGCACTTCAGTCAGATGTGAAGGCAGGACTTTATCGCCACGCAGCAGTCGATTGGGCGGATGTTCACCAGATCGGCGAACGCCTTGCTCTTCAGCATACCGTGAAAGGCGGTCATCGCAGCTTTGACATTCTCCACATTGCGACCGCGCTGCATCTTGGGGCGACCGGATTCCTGACCTTCGACGGGAACCAAAAAAAACTCGCCGAGGCTGAGGGTCTCGTGGTGCCTGTATGACGGGACGTGCCGCCAGATTTAATTGGCTACGATGGTCGGCAGTCTTCCTGATTAACCTACTATGGGCTACGACGGGCGGTGCGTCCGCGCTGGCAGAACGCAGGGATTTTGGCCACTCCTCCTTTGCCGCAAAGAGTGCAGTCCCCCGTGGGTTCTCGTCGGCTGAGCAGTTTGGCCAAGCATTCGCTGAACTCCGAAAGTCCTTGAGTTCGCGTGGAATCAAGGCTGGTCTGCGTGGCAATGGCCGTCACGAAATCGAAGTCGTGGCCACCAGTCTGCCAACTCCCGATTCGCCGCCTTCAACCCCGCGTGGCTGAGCCGGTCGGTCTGGTATCGGGGGTGAGTCTGGCGTGCTGGGTCGTGCTGGTTTGCCCGCTACCCGACCAGGCGCTGTAAGCCTCCAGGAAAAGGGAAAACAGACATTGACAGAATTCTGTTCGTGTCTGATTAGTCTGTCATGCAAACGATCAGCTATACTGACGCCAGAAACCAACTAGCTGGATTGATGGAGACCGCTTCCCGCGACCGCGAGCCCATCATTATTACCCGCAATGGAGCTGGCAAGGTGGTGTTGCTGGCGATTGAGGAGTATGAAGCGATGGAGACGACCCTCCATCTCCATTCCACGAGGGCGAACGCCTTGCAAATCCAGCAGAGTCTGGCTGACTATTCAGCGGGCAAAATCCAAGATGGTGAGCTATGCGACTGACATGGTTGCCCAACGGCTGGAACGACTACCTTTACTGGCAGGAAAATGACCGCAAGATACTCCAGCGGGTGAACGAACTCATCCGGGATGCACTTCGAAATCCGTTCACTGGTATCGGCAAGCCCGAGCTGCTGAGGAACAACCTGAAGGGATGGTGGTCGAGACGGGTCACACAAGAGCATCGGCTCATCTATCGGGTGGACGGCGAAAGCCTGCTCATTATGCAGTGCAGATTCCACTACGATGACTGAGGCGGCAAGGGGGTCGGTCCGTGCATATGTGCAGAAGCATCTTGATGTGAGAGAGGCCGTTTGATGAAAGGTAAGGGATGTCCAGAAAGGAGGAAACTACCGGGCGGTTCATTTATCCAAAAGTCACGGCGTACTGTGGATCGGAGGGATGGCTCACGGTTTGCCATTTGAAAGACGGG
>CAIJTV010000255.1:0-4604 GCA_903823635.1 uncultured Planctomycetaceae bacterium | reverse complement strand
GAACTCGGCCATCTTCAACGGCGTCAATCGCGTTCTGCGCAAGGGTGTCCATCTTCACAAACCACTGGTCACTCAAGAACGGTTCAACCGGCGTCTTGCTGCGGTCGCTGTACTTCATCGGGATGATGCGATCTTCGACCTTTTCCAAATGCCCCAGCGAATCCATCTTCGCAACGACTCGCTTGCGAGCTTCGTAACGATCCAGACCCTGGTACTCGCCGCCGTTTTCGTTGATCGTGCCATCTGAATTCAGGATACTGATCGGCTCGCCCATCTTGTCCTTGTTGCGAGACCAGCAGGCATAGTCGTTAGGATCGTGAGCCGGCGTGACCTTCACTGCACCAGTGCCCAACGTCTTGTCCGCCAGCAACGCATCAGCCACGATTGGAATGATGCGCCCGTTGGCCGGAATCATCACATGCTTACCGACAAGATCCGTGTAACGTTCGTCCGTGGGATGAACGCAAACAGCAGTATCGCCAAGCATGGTTTCGGGGCGAGTCGTTGAGAACGAAATGCGAGTGCCGGTTGGTTTTCCGGCCTCATCAACCACCGGATAGTTCATCGTCCAGAAATGCCCGGCAATGTCATCCGTGTAAACTTCATCATCCGCGACGGCGGTCTGAAGATACGTATCCCAGTTCACCAACCGCTTACCGCGGTAGATCAATCCGTCACTGAACATCTTGAAGAACGTACGACGAACTGCCTTGCTGCAGACTTCGTCCAGTGTAAAACGTACTCGACGCCAGTCACAACTCGAACCGATCTGTTTGAGCTGATTCAGAATGCGTCCCTCGTACTCATTCTTCCACTTCCAGATGCGTTCGACCAAAGCCTCACGACCAATGTCGTGGCGTGTCAACTTCTCCTCTTCCAGCATCCGACGTTCAACGACCGCCTGAGTCGCGATGCCCGCGTGGTCTGTGCCCGGCATCCACAGAGCGGCTCGGCCCTGCATGCGTCGCCAGCGAGTCAGCAAGTCCTGAATTGTGCCGTTCAGACAGTGCCCCATGTGCAGCGCGCCGGTCACGTTCGGCAGCGGAATCATGATCGTGTGCTGTTCCTTGCCCGGCGTGGGTTCGGCGTTGCAGTATCCCTTGCTGAGCCAGTGTTCAACCCAGCGAGTCTGTGCGGCGGCTGGTTCGTAGGCTTTTGGAAGTTCTGTGGTCATTGGCTGCGGTTACAGTTCAAAACGTGATGCGATTGATTCAAATTCAGGGGCGAAGCTTAATGAAAAGGTCGCGGTGCGTCGAACCGGATCTATTCCCGCCGGATGCAGTCGCAAAATTTGGCGGACTCTGCTCGCCCAAAAATACCGATAGTTCATTCCCGGCGAACATTTGGCTCTCATGACTGACCGCAGGAGCAGAATCACCGTCTTCTCGCTTGATGGAAAACGCCGTCTCTCCGATCTTCGGCGTCTATGACGACGCTCCGCCCCGGTTTCTCCGTGTGGAAACTACGAAGTATGCGGCGCATGACAAGGATCGTTGACCTCATCGCCTCAGCCGCTGATGCTTTGTTTCAGCCTGCGTCTTGCGGCCGATCGCCGCACGATTTCATCGGCGATCACGCCAATCAGAATCACAGCCCCGATGATTGTTGTTTCGTGCTGCTGCGGAAGTTTCAGGAGCGTAATCAAGTTGTTCAGAACCTGCATGACCGCAGTACCGATCACAACTCCCAGAATTGATCCTTCACCCCCGCGAAGACTACAGCCACCCAGTACTGCTGCAGCGATGGCATACAACTCATAGGAGTTACCAAAACTCGATGGCGACACCGACGTTGAATCCAGCGCAAACAGCATCCCTCCCAGCGCTGCGAGAACTGTGCAGATCACATAGGCCATCAGAGTAATCCGGCCCGTGTTGATCCCGCTGAATCGAGCCGCCTCTTCATTGCGTCCTAAAGCCAGCAGGTATCTTCCCCAGATGGTTCGACCGAGGAAAACGGACGCTACGACTCCTATGGCGGTCAGCAGAAAGAATGGGATGGGAATTCCAAAAACCATTTCCTGCCCACGAAATAATAGCCCGACGCGTCCCGATGCCACTGGACCTAGAACTTCCTGGAGCTCACCAAATCCCGCTGGATTGTCGTTTGTCAGCCACCGCGAAACGCCTCGATAAATCAGCAGCGCACAGAGCGTAACAACGAACGGCTGCAGCTTCACTTTTGTCACCAGCAAACCATGTATCAACCCAAGCACTGTCGCCACCACCAGCACAACCAGAATCGCAACAGGGATCGACGTTCTTTGATGACGCTGTAATACAATTGCGAATGCATCGGCTCGATACTTTTCGCCGGGGTCTTTCGCCAGCGTCAATCGCTTTGTTGTCCCGGCCGTCTCAACATTCGACACCTTTTGAGTCGTCACCGCTCCATCGGCTTTCACCAGCTGGAGCTGATCGCCAACATTCACATTCAGGTCAGAGCTAACTTCGGCAACGACGGCATCCCCGGATTCAATGCGAGTGACAGGCGATGCCACAACAAGACGTCCATCTTTCTCATTGCGAGTCAAATTTTCTTTGATGCGAATCCGTAGTGCCCCGTCGGAAATCGAGGATGATTCTGTTGTCAGGACAAGACCTGAGCCGACTCCACCGGTATATCGAAACGTCGTCCCGGGCTTCAGCTCGCCCGCCGCTGCGTCCGCAAAGATCATTTTCTCCAAGGCAACAATTTGACTCACTGGAATCTGCTCAACCGGCTGATAATCAACCTTCAGCAGAATCGACAGCAATACGCCACAGAGGCAAACCGTGGATCCTATCGACAGATCAATTCCACTGGTAATGATTACGAACGCGACGCCAATCCCCAAGATACCGAACAACGACAGACGATTAAGCAGGTTCTGGATGTTGCCGGGTTGCAGAAACTTGGACGTACCTAAATTCCACCACGGATCGGACGTAGCAAATGCCAGGTACGTGCAGAGCACAACCAGCACACCAAAAATCCCGAGTATCTTACCCTTCATCGTTATCCTGCACTTTTCAGTCAGTTCCAGGCGAGCGGCAGAGCGTTAGCCCTCCGAGTTCGCCACCTTTTCATTTTCGCCTACGCCCGCGGCTCGCCGTTAAACGAAACCCTCAATACTCGACTAAATCAACAACCCGATAAACCCGTGGGTCCAGTTGTTTGAGGGCTAATTATGCCCCGTGGCCAGATGCATCACCGATTCTTCGGAGAGCTGCTCTCTGGTGAGTTCACCAGTGATGCGTCCTTCGTGCATCACGATCACGCGATCACTCATTCCAATGATCTCTTCCATCTCACTGCTGACAAATAGAACCGCAATCCCCTGCCCTGCCAGCTCATCCATCAGTTGATAGATTTCCTGCTTAGCGCCGACATCAATCCCGCGAGTCGGCTCATCCAACAGGAGGACTCGAGGCTTCAATGCCAACCACTTTCCCAGCACGACTTTCTGCTGATTTCCGCCGGACAGATTTCCAACTCGATACTGATCATGCGGAGCTTTGACTCGCAGTCGCTGGCTCATTTCCGCAGACTGCTGTTTCTCCACTGCAAAGTTCAGAAAACCGCCGAGTCTTGAATGCTGATGGAGCGATGCGAGCCCAATGTTCTGGCGAATCACCATATCCAGAACAACGCCCTGCTGCTTGCGATCTTCCGGCACCAGAGCCACCCCGGCCGCAATCGCTTGCTGTGGAGACTTCAGATCCACCGGCTTTCCACCGACTTCAATCGCTCCACTGACCGGGGCATCAACTCCGAACAGTGTCCGCAGCATTTCTGTACGGCCCGCTCCGACAAGTCCGGCGACACCAACAATTTCCCCGGCTCGCACGTTCAGATTCAATCGATGCTTCGGCCAGGTGGCGGTCACAACATCCTTCACCTCGATCGCCACATCACCCTTTTTGTGAGGACTACGGACGAAGAAACGCGAGATATCCCGACCGACCATTAATCGCACGAGACTGTCATGAGTCACCTCACCGCGAACAAGTTCTCCGGCATTCTCACCATCCCGAAGAACAGTGACTCGATCCGAAAGATCCTGAACCTCCGCTAACCGATGAGAGATATAAACGATACTGACACCGGCGGCGCGAAGATCACGAATCACTTGAAACAGCTTCGCCGACTCGCCGGCCGACAGGCTTGAAGTTGGCTCATCCATGATCAACACCCGCGCGTTGATCGACAACGCTTTGGCGATTTCGACCATTTGCTGCTGACCAACGGTAAGCTCCTTCACCAGCATTCTCGGAGAGACCTTCAGTCCGATTCGGTCGAGCAGCTTCTCCGCGTCCTGATTGATGCGGTTGTTGTTGATCAGGCCAAGTGTTCTCGGCTCACGGCCCAGAAAAATGTTGGCTCCGATTTCGAGGTTGTCAGCAAGATTCAGTTCCTGATGAATGATGGCAATTCCATTGCTCATCGCATCGCTGACGGAACCAAATCTCTTTTCCTGCCCGTCGACAAGAATCTGGCCGCCGTCCTGAGACTGAACACCGGCCAGGATTTTCATCAACGTACTTTTGCCCGCACCATTCTCTCCCACCACAGACAAGACTTCGCCCGGCATCACGCGAAGCCTCACACCCTTGAGCGCTTTG
>CAIJTV010000254.1:0-6732 GCA_903823635.1 uncultured Planctomycetaceae bacterium | reverse complement strand
TCGAAGAATTGCTGGACCGTCGGCAGAGCGATTCCGAAGTGTTCGACCAGAATGCGAGTAAAGTCTTCGCGAGTGAACGTGGTGCGGAGTGAGAACTGAGGATTCTCGAAGCGAACTCCCTTGAGCTGCACGATGGATTCGGCAATCTCCGGCGTCCAGTACTTGCGACAGCTCTTGATCATTCCATGCGGAAAGCCGTGCAGGGAGATATCAAAGATGTGTCCACCGGCTCGTTTAAACCAGGTGGCCATTCCACCCAGTTGATAATGGTGCTCCAGGAGCAGCACGCTGTATCCCTGTCGAGCCATGATATTGGCCGACGTCAAACCCGCCAGACCGCTGCCGATCACGACAACGTCGTAGGAGTCTTTTGTGCCTTTCAGGAAGTCACGAGCCATTCGAACGTTCAATCAAATCCGTCGGCGGAGACGACAGTTCCGTGTAGCGCCCGTCGCTCCGCCGACGGGTTTGGTCAGGCAGCCGAGCAATGGCTGCTGCGGCAGACTAGCAAAAGGCGACGAACAACTTCAAACGCTGCGACTGGTTCGGGGCTTATTCTCTCCCGTCCGGGGAATCCGTGAGTATTCAGCCCCCAAACACGTGCCTGAAACACTCGCCGAAAACACTCATAGAGGCCAGAACTCAATCTGTGAGGTTTAAACTGAACCTGGGCCGATCACGCATTCTCTGCGATTCCCCGATCTCTGCGGGAGCCAATCCCGGTCCTGTCAGGCGTTCCAGATCAACAACCTGTTGGCGTAATGGTTAACGACCGACGCCCCGTTCTGCTTCCAACGAAGGAGCGGGGTCTGAAGAGCCTACAAAGCCCAGCGACTTTCGGTAAGGTGTGACAAGCAAGCCCGAGCGAACGCTGGCACACCCGCTAAATGCTCCATTTAATTCAAGCCAAAAGTTGTTTCGGACCTGTTCCTTGGTGGTACTGCTATTTGATGCGCTGGGCTGCTGTCCGGGGTTCATTACTTTCCTGGCAGTGAACACATTGTTGCCATCGCCGATGAATTGGGGTCTACTGCATTCGCACATTGACACAATTTTCGGAATTCAGTAGACCACGCAGAATACTACGGTTGTCGTATTAGTCGCAGCGAAGGATTCGCTGTGCCAGAAGTGGTTCATGGAGGTCGCCATGCAGTTATCAGTTGTCATTCCGGTTCATAACGAAGCGGAAAATATTGGAGGATTGCTGCAGGAGATCCATGACGCGCTCGAGTATTTCTGCGAGTTTGAAATCGTCGTTGTCGACGACGGAAGCACGGACACGACTCCGAGCCTGCTGAACCAACTGACAAAAAGATTTGATTCGCTGCGAATCGTTCGGCACCTTGCTTCCTGTGGCCAAAGCACGGCACTCATGACGGGAATTGACGCGGCCGTCGCGCCGGTCATTGCAACGCTGGATGGCGACGGGCAGAACGATCCCGCCAACATCCCTGCCATGCTGTCTGCACTGGAGGCCGCAACACCCGAAGATCGCCTGATGATGGTGGCTGGCTTCCGGAAGACTCGCAAAGATTCGTGGTGGCGACTCTTCTGTTCTCGAATTGCCAATGGTGTTCGCAGTCGAATTCTGGGAGATCAGACGCCGGATACGGGATGTGGAATCAAAGTCTTCTACCGTGAGGCATTTCTCCGCATGCCCCGATTCAATCATATGCATCGGTTCATGCCGGCCTTGATTATTCGCGGTGGTGGTCGAGTTCTTTCGGTGCCGGTCAATCATCGACCACGAATTCATGGCCGTTCGCACTACGGAACTTTGCAACGACTGATGTGTGGCATCGTCGATATTGCCGGAGTTGCCTGGCTTATTCGCAGAAATCAGTTACCAGTCATTACGCAAATGGATGTGGCTCATGACGAACGACCAGTGGTGGATAGCATTCGGTTTGATGGGGCAACTCCTGTTCTCCGCCCGATTCGTCGTGCAGTGGCTTAAAAGCGAAAAAGAGAAGAAGAGCGTCATCCCCACAGCATTCTGGTACTTCAGTATCAGCGGCGGGATCGTGCTGTTGACCTATGCATTGCACAAACAAGATCCAGTGTTTATCCTCGGTCAGGGCCTTGGACTGTTTATCTATATGCGTAACCTGCAGTTGATTCGCAAGGAACGCAACCGTTTAAAAATCGCGGCCTCTGCCGAATCAGCGATTGTGCCAAATTCAGAATCCGTCACCCGCCGGGCAGCCTGACTGGGGGGAATGCTGTTCTTCGGGCGGCATAAATTGAGGCCGGGTGTTCGCGGGAAATCTTATTCAGATCATTACCTCAATCATGGCCGCACGCAGAATATAGTCGCGGACCTCGTCAGACCACTCGTAAAGTTCATGCCTGTATGCGATATCTTTTGTGGTCTGTCGTGCTTGCGGCCATGCTGACAGCGGTCGTCGTTATCAGCCGACCGATCCTGCCAGTCGATGAGACTCGCTATCTCAGTGTCGCCTGGGAAGCTCATCAACGCGGCGACTATCTGGTTTCGCACCTGAATGGCGAACCGTACAGCCACAAACCCCCACTTCTGTTCTGGCTGATCAATGCCGTCTGGTCTGTGACAGGCGTCTGTGAACTGGCCGGTCGACTGGTCGCTCCTGCGTCTGGGCTTATGTGCCTCGTGCTGACGTCCCTGATTACTCGACGACTGTGGCCGCAGAATCTGTTGCTGATTCAACTGGCTCCAGTTGTCCATGTGTCGCTGATGCTGTGGATCGTCTTCTGCCCGCTGACAATGTTCGACACATTGCTGACCTGCTGCAGTCTGTGTTCGCTGCTTGGTCTGCTTTACGCGTCAGAGGGACGAACCTACCGAGGTTGGCTGCTGGCTGGATTTGGCATGGGACTTGGGATCTTGACCAAGGGCCCCGTCGTTCTGGTTCATGTATTGCCCGCCGCGGTGATGGCTCCGTGGTGGTCGGACACTGTGCGATCAAGAATGTCTCGCTGGTATGCAGGACTTTTCGGAGCGATCCTGTTGGCGGCCGCCATTGGTTTGGCATGGGCTATTCCTTCTGCATCGGCGGGAGGAGCAAAGTATTCCAATGAACTGCTCTTTGGTCAGACCGCCGGTCGCATGGTGAATTCTTTCGCGCATCGTCAGCCCTTTTGGTGGTATCTGCCGTGGCTGCCGCTGTGCCTGATGCCGTGGATCTCTTTCGGAGCCGTCTGGCGCGGGTTTCGCTTGACGGCGTTCGACCATGGAATGCGGTTCCTTGTGTGCTGCGTTGGCGGTTCCCTTTTCATCCTGACGCTGGTGAGCGGCAAACAGATTTATTACCTGCTGCCCATGTTCCCGCCCTGTGCAATGATCCTGGCCAGGCTGATGACGTCAGTTGACACAGTCAGTCGACGAGATCTGGCATTCATTGTCCCGGGAACGATCGGAATGGCATTGTTACCCGCTGTGTTTAATTCAGTCCCGGAACTGACTCGCACAAGGCTTACCGGAATTCTGGAGAACTCCTACGCCATTCCACTGGGACTATGCGGTGCGCTGCTGCTGGTCCCCGCGTGGAAGAAGATCTCCAATCTGGTCCTGGCGGTGGCGACATCAAGCGTTGTGTTCATCGCGATTGTCGCCTGGGGTATCTCGGGAAGTCTTTGGGATGGTTTTGATCTGAAGCCGATCGCTCGTTTTGCCGCGGGTTGCTCTCGCCCTGTCGCATGGCTGGGTGATTACCACGGCCAGTTAAATTTTATCGGTGAGATCCCTTCGATCAAAGAAACCCTCAGTCCGGAAGCACTGGAGCAATGGCTGCAGGAACAACCGGGAGGCGCTGTCATTGTTCGACTGAGCGAAGCCAATCCGGCATGGCAGAATCTTAAGGAGCCTCTTCATGCCGTGGATCGAACTGAACCGACCGGCGAACAGAAGCAGCTCATCTCAGATCTGCTGTCCTCGCATCCCGAGTTCCCGTTGGCGAGGCTGAATCCGGAAATCCTGTTTGCACAAAAAATCCGCCGAGGCCTGACGTTTGATCTGACCGTCGTCGTCAGCTACCGCGGGGCCACATCTGAGCCACAGCAGCAATAGCGGTGCAATACGAAAGCTCTCGCGGATCCGGATCCCGAGTTTCGCGAACGACAGAACACAGGCAACCGGATTGTTCTCGCCGATCGCCACTCCGCATTCGCGTTTGATTCTGGTTATTGGCCGCGGGCTCGCTCATCATGAGCATCCGAATCCTGTATTCTGGCGCAAGTTCTCAGCCAGAATCACAATCCTGCCTGCCAATCGAGCGTCTGCCATGAAACACTTTCATCCCCTGTTTGCATTCCTGTTCACATGGACGTCGTTGGCTGCCCACGGCATCGCTTCTGATCTTGTCGCAGAACGAGAACAGGTCAAAAACGCACTACAGATTCTTGATGCGTGGCATTCGACTCAACCCGAACCCGGGGAACGTTTTTTACACATTGTCTGCTGGACACCGTCAGATCGCGAATTCCCGGCCGACTATCAGGCGCGCCTGACTCGCATCATGGAACACATTCAGGCGTTCTATGCCGATGAGATGGAACGCTATGGTATGCCTGATCGCACTATTCGCTTGCGACACGATGAAAAACAGGTGCTGCTTCACAAGGTGCTCGGAAAACATCCGACGGAACACTACGCGATGGAGTCAGGCTCTGAAATTCGTGAAGAATGTCTGCCTGTACTGACGGCCGCTGGTATCGATGCCAACAAGGAAACAATCTTTATCCTGTGTAACCTTGCCACGTGGGATGCAAAGCAGCTTCAGTTTACACACAACTCACCCTACTACGCTGGCGGTTCCTTTCGCAGCGGCACGGCATGGCAACTGGATTCGCCGGAACTGGATACTCTCAATCTGAAACTGAAGAAGCCGATGATTGAAGATGGCCAATACGGACGCATCTCATTGGGCAAACATAACTCCATCTTTATCGGCGGCATGGCTCATGAACTGGGGCATGCACTCGGGCTTCCACATTGTACAGCTCGGCCGGATGAATCGGTGAAGGGCGAAGCGTTGATGGGTTCAGGAAATCGCACGTATGGAGATGAACTGCGTGGCGAAGGCAAAGGCTCGTTCCTGACTCTGGCTCACGCGCTCCGTCTCGCTTCGCATCCACAGTTCTCCAAATCCGTCAAGGGCCTGAACCTCGAAACTCGCGCGGAGATCAATGAGCTGAAGATCGAGGCGAAGGGAAAGAGCATTCATGTTACCGGGATCGTCAATGCTGATCCACCCGTTTACGCAGTTGTGGCCTACTTCGATCCCGAGGGCGGCAGTGATTACGATGCAACCACGGCCTCCGCGATCCCGACAACCAATGGCCGTTTCGAACTCAGCTCAGAGGCGTTGCAACATGGAAAACCCGGTGAGTTGCGACTGTTTCCCCTGCACGTCAACGGATCTGCAGCCGGTCAAATGTCAGCGACGAACTTTCGTTATTCCTATGTCATCAAGCCCGATGGAACGCCCGATCTGACATCCATTCAAACACGGCAGCAGTTGCAGTCGATTGTTGCAGCACTGACAAACGGAGATCAGAAGAAAGCCGCCGAGCTGACCGGAGAAATCAAGAATGCAAAGATCGCGGCGATTGCCGAAAGACTGGTGCGACCGATCAAGGCCACTCAAACTCCCGCGAACATTGTGAGCAATGATAAGAGTGTTCCCTTAACCAACTTCGTTCCAACCAATGCCAAAGTGGGCTGGGGCAATGTGGTTTATGATCGAGTTCCTGATGAACAACTGTTGCTGGAGTCTGGTGGTCAGTTCTTTGAAACCGGCATCTACGCCCACGCACCAGCTCTCCATGTTTACGAACTGAAGGGTAAGTGGTCTGGCTTTTCCGGGCACGTGGGACTCGCTGCCGGACATGATGGATCGGTTGAATTTGAGATCAAGGGCGATGGCCGGACGCTTTGGAAGTCAGAGGTCGTCGAGTCCTCTGCAACGGTGCCGTTTGAGGTGTCGCTGAATGGTATCGAGCAGTTGGAATTGCTGACTAACCCCACCGATGACGGTGCCGGAGCTGACTGGGGAATGTGGCTTGATCCCACGTTGCAGCGATAGAAATCGCAGATTCTGTTTTCGCCAGAAACAGAACAGAGTAATAACCGGTCCGAGTGGACTCGACACCTTCGAACCTTTCTATCCTTGGCTACTGGGCTGGGCTAAGAACCCGCGGCATGTCGCTGTGGAAAGAAGTCGAGATATGCTGGCTGGAAGTGTGAACATTTGTGGCAGCTAGAGGTTGCCAGTTTTGCATAAAAGCCTCTTCATCGCCCCGGTGCGCCTCACCGACCGGTACTTCAGGGCAACTGACCACACTTTGGAAAGCTGGGCAGTATCCGCGGGCATGATCAAGTTTGACCACTCAGCACCACCGGATGATCCGTCTAGCTTCGGCTGGACGAAAAGACGATAGTGACAAGCCATTCGGAGTGCTTTTAATGTTCAGGGTTCTGCTGGGAACAATGCTGATTGCTGCTCAGATCCTCACGGGATCCTGGGGCAACTGTACGTTGTGCCTTCGCAGTGACGGAACTATCTGCTGTGTTCATGAACAGGCCGCGGCGTGTTCGTGTTGTGAACATGAGCACACAAATTCTTCCAGCGCAGATGAGCACAACAGCCATTCACATGCTGTTTGCCAAATTGCCACAACGCACGAACACGAAGATCACAATAGCGATCCTCTTGAGGAAACTGTCCCGCTTGAGTTGCCTCTGACGTCCAGTAT
>CAIJTV010000253.1:0-4387 GCA_903823635.1 uncultured Planctomycetaceae bacterium | reverse complement strand
GACGTAGACGAATGGTCGTCCCTGGTCAGAGGCCATGGCTTCTTCCGGGATCAGCAGACCGGGTTCAGCTTTTCCGATCGGAAATTTGAGCCGTACGAAGAGTCCGGGAGTCAGCAAGCCGTCCGTATTCGAAATCGTCGCTCGTGCTCGAAGCGTCCCCGTGGCAGGATCGATCTGATTGTCGAGGAAGTCGACTTTCCCTTCGATCGCGAACTCATCTGAGTCCGCAAGGGAAATACGGACGACGACGGGTTCCTTCATGGCATTCACGATCGTGCCGGTCTTCTCGAGCCGTCGCAGGCGAAGGACCGTGCGTTCGTCGATATCAAAGTAAACATGAACCTGATCCAAAGGAACGATTGTGGCCAAAGCTGTCTGATCGGTGGTGACGATGTTGCCCACATCCACCATGCTGCGACCAATTTGCCCCGAGAGTGGAGCTGAGATGGTCGCAAACTGAACATTCAGGAGAGCCACGTTGTGTGTCGCCTGAGCTTCTTTGAGAGCCGCATTGGCCTCGTCGAGATCATATTGGGCCGTTTCAAGTTCGTTTTCTGAGAGCGCCTTCTTCGCCATCAACTCTTCGGCTCGGCGAAGCTGACTGGTGAGTTTCTTGATGCGAGCTTCGATCTGCAGGATCGCTGCGGCAGCTCGCTCCTCTTCAGCCACGAACTGACGATCATCAATCTTAAAGAGCACGTCGCCCTTTGAGACAATCGCACCATCTTCGAATTTCACTTCGTCCAGATAGCCGCTGACCCGAGCTCGGAGTTCAACGATTTCTGTCGCTGCTGTGCGTCCGGTAAATTCCTCATATTCTGTGACCTCTTCCGTCACCGGAGACACAAACATCACCGACATCGGTGGCGGAGGTTCAGGCTTCTTCTCCGTGCGATTGCAGCCAGCGCTGCAGAGTAGAACAGACCCTATCAGCAATGCTGGACTTGAAAAGAGGCGGAACATATCGGGACCATTGTCAGGCAGGGAGGAATTAGCGGCGGGAAGGTGTGATTGACGTGAAGCCCGTCTGGATGAAGACCTTTGTGTCGGTCCATCTGCGGGATGTCACGAAAATTGGTTGATGCAGGGCACTCAGGGTACGCTGAGTTTCGCCCGGATTCAACAGCTTGCAGAGTTGTTCCGGATGAATGCTGGTATACTCCGTTTTTGCTCAGAACGGCCGTCATTTCAAACTTTGCTGGGCTCAGGAAAAGGTTGCAATCATGAGATCATCACGCAGGCGATTTGCTCAAGCAACGCTGGGCGCAACGGCGCTGACACTTCTGAGCAATTCGCTGGCCAGCCATGCGCGAGCTGCGGTGAAGGCTCCGCCAAAGATCAAGATCGGGCAGATAGGCGTGGCTCATGCTCATGCGAACAAGCTGGCGGTTTATCGCAATTCGCCGGACTATGAAGTTGTTGGAATCTGTGAGCCCGATGAGCAGTTGCGGAAACGGGCGGCAACGCAGGAGCCGTTCAAAGATCTGCCGTGGATGACTCAGGAAGAACTTCTGAACGTTCCGGGCCTGCAGGCTGTGCTTATCGAAACAGAAGTCCGCAGACTGCTGGACGTTGCAGAAGTCTGTGTGGCTGCTGGTAAGCATGTGCATGTTGATAAGCCGGCCGGAGAGTCCCTGTCGCAATTTGCAAAGATTCTGGACTCCGCCGCAAAGCAGAAGCTTCTTCTGCAGATGGGATACATGTATCGCTATAACCCCGGAGTTGTTCTGTTGCGAGAATTCCTGAAGAAGGGCTGGCTGGGAGACATCTTTGAAGTTCACACCGTGATGAGCAAAGTTGTTGATCCCGCAAGCCGCCGCGAACTGGCTGAGTACCCCGGCGGGATCATGTTTGAACTGGGATGTCACATCATTGATCTGGTCGTCGGAGTTCTGGGAAAACCGGAGCAAGTGCGTGCATTTCCGCGGCGTACATCCGGCCACGATGACAACCTGATAGACAATATGCTGGCCGTTTTTGAGTACGAACGAGCAACCGCCACTGTTCGGTCCAGCGCTGTGGAGATCGATGGGGGCAGTCGGCGACACTTCGTTGTGTGCGGTACGGAGGGGACGTTTCACATCCAGCCGCTGGATAATCCGTCCGCCCGAATCACGCTCTCAAAAGATCGTGAAAGCTATGTCCGGGGAACACAGGATGTGACGTTTCCGAAGTATGTTCGGTACGTTGATGACGCCGCCGACATGGCAAAAATCATCCGCGGCGAAAAGCCCAGCGACTTCGGCCCGGATCATGACCTTGCGGTTCAGAAGTCCGTGTTGCTGGCCAGCGGATTGGAAGCTGATCGTCAGCCATGAACCCCCAATGGCTATCGAATCATAGCGCGACCAACGTCAGCCAGTTCTGAAGCCAGCAACGCGTACTTCTTCAGAGTTGCGCTCCATCGGCTTACTTCAAGCCTCTGCGAATCAGCAGCGCTTCCACCGTGGGTTCACTGCCTCGGAAGGCCTTGTAAGATTCCATTGGTTCGCGGCTGCCGCCTCGGCTGAGAATTTCTTTGCGGAAGAGATCGCCGTTCTCGCGAGTACATCCGCCCAGAGACATCATGCGAGCAAACGCGTCGGCCGCCAGAACCTCGCTCCACAGGTACGCGTAGTAGCTCGACGAATAACCACCCGACCAGATGTGAGCAAAGTAAGCTGTCCGGTAACGCGGCGGAACAGGAGCGTAATCGATGCCAAGCTTCTTCAGGGAATCGGCCTCGAAGGTTTCTGCATCGGTTGGAATCTCTTCGCTGGTCAACGAGTGCCATTCCAGATCCAACAATGCTGCAGAGAGATACTCCAGCGTGTCGAATCCCTGATTGAACTTGCTGGCCTTGATGACCTTGTCCAGCAGCTCATTTGGGATCTGTTCGCCGGTTTTATAGTGCTTCGCGTAGTTCGCAAGAATGGCTGGCTGGATGGCCCAGTCTTCTTCGAAGGTCGACGGAAATTCCACAAAGTCCCGCGGCGTCGCAGTGCCGGAAACAGATGGGTACGTCACGTCTGAAAACATGCCGTGCAATGCATGTCCCATCTCATGAAACAGCGTGGTCACATTGTCGAAACTGATCAACGCTGGTTCGCCGTCCGCCGGACGAGGAATGTTCAGAACGTTGACGATCACCGGCTTTTCGTTCAGCAGAGCCGACTGATCCACAAAAGAACTCATCCAGGCCCCACCGCGCTTGGTGTCGCGTTTGAAAAAGTCTCCGTAGAAAAGCCCGATCTGAGAACCGTCGCTGTCGAGTACATCGAACACACGAACGTCCGGATGATAAACAGGCAGGTCTTTGCGTTCGCGGAACGAAATCCCGTACAGCTTGTTCATCGTGAAGAACACACCATTCTTCAGCACGCTGTCGAGTTCAAAGTAGGGCTTCACAGCCGCTTCATCGACTTCGAATCGGGCTTTGCGGACCTTCTCTGCGTAGTATTCCCAGTCCCATGGAGCCAGCTCGTGATCGGCTCCAGATTCCTTGATCATCTTCTCCAGGTCAGCCGCTTCGACTTTGACTCGAGCCAATACGCCGGGGACGAGATCGGTCAGCATCTTGCGAGCGGCAGCCGGAGCCTCGGCCATCTGATTCTGAAGCTTGTAGGACGCATGATCCTCGAACCCCAGCAATTTAGCTCGTTCAGCTCGCAGTTGAGCGATCTCGAGAATCAACGGCCGATTGTCGATTCCTCCATCGCGGCCCAGTCCTCGAAACGCCGATGCCTCCCAGACGCGTTTTCGGAGCGATCGATTGTTGAGCGATGACAGAACGGGTACACGCGTCGTGTTGGTGATTTCCAGCAGATACTTGCCTTCGAGTCCTCGTTCCTTTGCTCCTTCAGCGGCTGCGGCAATGTCAGCAGCGTCCATGCCGTCCAGTTCTTTGACGTCAGCAACGACGACCGCTCGCTCCTTGCTGATGGCCAGCAGGTTTTCTTCGAACTTGGTCTCCAGCTTTGACAGTTGCTCATTGAGTGATCGAATGCGAGCCTGCTGCTCATCATTTAGCTTTGCTCCAGCGCGGACGAAGCTTTCGTAATGCTGCTTCAGCACCTCGGCCTGCTCGCCGTTCAGTTTCAAAGACTCGCGTGAGTCCCACAACCTGGCGACTCGCTCATACAGCCGTCGGTTCAGCAGAATATTGTCGGAATGAGCGGCCTGCAGAGGAGCCAGCTCCGTTTCAATATTCTGCAACGCGTCGTTTTTGTGAGCAGAAGTGAGATTCGAAAAGACGTTGCGGACGCGTGTCAGCAAGGCCCCTGACTTTTCGATGGCGACGATTGTGTTGTCGAATGTCGGAGCGTCTTTCTGAGATGCAATCGTTTCCATCTCGGCCAGTTGTTGCTTCATTCCCGCCATGAAGGCTGGCTGAAAGTGTTCGACTTTG
>CAIJTV010000252.1:0-2034 GCA_903823635.1 uncultured Planctomycetaceae bacterium | reverse complement strand
GTCCGAAAAGTTCGTGGATTCGGCCGAACTGTTGGCCAAACTGGCCAGCATGCCTGAGGACAAGGATGCTCGCGTTCGCATGCAGTTGGGGTTCACGCTTGGCGAATTTCCAGCCTCTCCAACACGTCAGTCAGCATTGCTGAAATTGCTGGCGGGGTCTGGTTCTGATCGATGGATTCGCACGGCTGTGTTTTCTTCGCTGGGCAGTGAAGCCGAAGCAGCTTTGCAGGCGATGTCTGTTGATGAAAGTCTAAGTCCAGCCGGTGCCGCAATTGCATTGCCGGAACTGGCGGATCTGGTTGCTCGTCGCACCTCAAGCGAAGAGGGCTGGAAGAATATTGCCGCTGTGGTCAGTCGTCGTGCGAATGATCCGGCTCTGCAAGTCAAAATTCTTCAGACAGTGTACGCTGCGAACAAGGCCGCACAGAGCAGCCCTGCGTTCAAGGATCTGGTTGCGGAATTGGTGACATCAGCTCGAGCAAAAGCCGCGAATGCGGAACTGGAGGAATCAACACGAGCCGCTTCTTTGAGTGCTTTGAGTTTGTCGACCTATGCCGTTGATGGAGAGCTGCTGCTGAGTTCACTGGAGAGTACTCAACCACCCGCTGTGCAGAATGCGGCTCTGGCGACGCTGGTGAAATTCAGCGACGATGGCGTAGCCAAGGAATTGCTGGCTCGCTGGCCGGGGTTGTCTCCAAAACTGGCAGAGCGAGTTCGCGATGGTTTGTTGAGCCGAGCGTCATGGAGCATCATGCTGCTGGATGCTATTACCGCGGGAACGCTGCCGAAAACGACATTAACTCAGACGGACGTGCAACGTCTGACGGATCTTCCGGACGAAGGTGTACGCTCTCGAGCGATCAAGTTGCTGGAATCCATGGCCGGGTCATCTCGCGATGAAGTCATTCGAGCCTATCAGGTCTCGCTGACGTTAAAAGGCGATCGCGAAAAAGGGGCAGCATTGTTCAAACAAAACTGCTCTGCTTGTCATCAGATCGGCACAGTGGGAAATCAGGTCGGACCAAATCTGGCCACGATGAAAAATCGCGGTCCGGAAGCGATTCTGACGAACGTCCTGGATCCTAATCGCGAAGTCAATCCGGCCTGGCGAGACTATGTCGCGGTTACAATCGAAGGCACGACTCACAACGGTGTGCTGGTCTCAGAGTCTGCCGGCAGCCTGACATTGCGTCGAGCCGAAGCGAAGGAGACGGCGCTGCTGAGATCGGAACTCGAAGTTCTGCGAGACACCGGACGATCTTTGATGCCGGAAGGGCTTGAGAAGAATCTTGATTCTCAGGCCATGGCGGATTTGATCACGTGGATGATGACGCTGGAATAGCGCACGATAAACAGGATCGTCGTGCACAATATCGTCGTGCACAATAAAAAGAGCGGCCTGGGTGACCAGGCCGCTCCTGATATTGAGTCCTGCAAGGCGGGCCATGACTTGCAGGTCAACGGCTCAGTACAAGGCAATTCGTATGCCAAAACTCCGCACTTCCAGTTTTCATCAGCGTTTGTTGGGATGGTGTGTGATGGACGCACGGATGCAAAGGTGATCAAGCAGGTCAAACCCCCGATTTTGTGCAGGATTCAGCGGTGAAACTTCGCTGATTCCAGCCGGTGCCCGGGATTTGACTGATCCGTGAACGGGTGTTTTCCGTTAGGTCGGGGAAACTGGTATCCTTCTGGCCGCGGCAGAAATCTCTGCAGCATTCTGCGCCGCGCTGTTTCAACCTGAGACACCCCTGATCTTTCCTGTGAGCCCTGAATGTATCGATCACTGGATCCCGAGAAGACGATTGCCACTCTGCGGACATTGTCCAATCGTATAGAAGAACGCTTTCCGGGAGCCAGCCTTAATCGGGTTTGTGTCGAGTTGTTATCGATTGCCGAGGAAACCACGGGGCGAATCAACTGGCTGTCCAGACCACATGCGTGGATTCGAATCGCGGTGTTCGTCGTGATCGGTTTCGCGATGTACCTTGGCTGGCAGGTTTTAAAGCAGTTAAAGGTGGAAGCCGGCGGTTT
>CAIJTV010000251.1:0-4988 GCA_903823635.1 uncultured Planctomycetaceae bacterium | reverse complement strand
GTTCCTGACCCCTTTTCTGAGTCAGCGGATTCTAGGAGCATTCGCGTTTTCGGAAAGAACGTCTGTCGCATTTTCGCGCAGCGAGCTGAGGATTCCCGAAACAAACGCGAACCACGTAATGAAACCTTCGCTCAATTTCTACGGAGGCGTTGCTTGAAAGTCGACGAATTTATGCTGGTTTTAGTTGAAAGCTGGCCAGACATGACAGGTCAGCAATCTGTTTCAATCACCCGATTTCGGAATCCGCATAACCGGGGTTGAAACGCATTACGCCGAATAACGTCAGCAAAACTGTCAACGAGTTCCTGCTGATGCCATGACGATGAGCCTTCTCGTAAACTATTCAATGGCGTACAGGAACCTATCGGATCGCACCAGCAACCGAGAACCATCGACGGCAAAACTGCCATTAAACAGCGATCGATCATTCAGATCATTTGAAGCCAGTTGTTCGAATTCTGGTTTCGCTGCAACAACGAATGTGCGGCCTTCGCGAGTCAGATAATAGACTCGACCATTTGCCAACAACGCAGAAGCATACACCTGTCCCGAGCGATTCATTCGCTGTTCATAGACGACTTCTCCCGTCTCCGCATTGGCACAGTAGGCGATCCCGAGATTGTCGTTCATCCAGTAGAGATGTCCGTCGTGCAACACGGGTGATGTAACATTGGAACCTTTGAAGCTGGTCCAAAGTCGATGTGTCTTCGTGACATCTCCTCGACCGCCTGTCTTTACGGCCAGAGAAGCGACTCCCGAGCGACCTCCAAGGCAATAGACAATACCGTCGTGGGAAATAACACTCGGAACCATATACCAGGTGATGTCCGTCGCACAGGTCCACAGTTGCTCTCCGGAATCGGGATCAAAAGCCTGAATGCTTCCCTGAGTTGCGATAATCAACTCCGGCTTGCCGTCCACATTGGCGACCACCTGAGGAGTGTTCCAGGCCTCCTTGATGTTGCCTGCTCGCCAGACTTCTTCGCCTGTACTCCTATTGAGAGCCACCAACGACTCGCTTTCAACACTGGCATTGATGAACACCAGATCCTTGTAAAGTGTCGGTGAGGCAGATGTTCCCCAGCCGTGCGTCTTTGAACCGACATCCGCAGTCCAAAGCTCTTTGCCATCGTGACTAAAGGCCATGACACCGGTTTTTCCAAAGAAGCAGTAAACTCGATCTTTGTCTGCTGTTGGAGTATTCGCCGCGAAGCCATGATCTCTGATTCGCTCTTCTTCCGGCAGCTTTGCGGGAACAATCTTCTGCCAGACTTCTTTTCCGGACTGGCGATCCAGACATAACAGATGTCTCTTCAGGTCTTCCTGCGTCCCTCCTGGATTGCCCGGAACAAAGAAACCTGAATAGGCGGTGATGTAGATATGATCGCCAAATACAACCGGACTGGAGGATCCCGGTCCCGGCATTGGTATCTTCCACGCGATATTCTCGGAGGTGCTCCATGTCAGTGGCGTTGTCTTCGCAGACGAATCGCCCTGCCCAGTTGGTCCTCGGAACGTTGGCCAGTTGTCATCTGATGGAGATTGGCTTCGCCTTGTCGACTGAGCGCAAACTGTTGTTGAAATGACCAGAGTTGTGAAGGCCATGCAAACAATCAGATGCCTGAAGTATCGCGAATCCATCAGAACAGACTCCTTGCAGAAACGATCAGGAAAAAACAAAGGACAACTGAGTGAAAGACGAACGCTTTTCTGGTTACCAAACCTGCCCACTTTGGCACGAGGCCGAAGGGGGCGATTTGGTTCAATCGAACTAAATCAACAATCTGACAGAATGCTGTGTCGTGCAGAAAAATGCTACTTCTTCAGTGTTCTGACATACTCAATCACGTCCGCCAGATCTTGATGTGAGAGGTCTTTCTCAAGACCTTCCGGCATGAGTGACTTTCCCGTACTCCTAAGTTCTTCAATATCGCTCCGGAGAATCGACTCGGTTTTGGCCTCCGCTGCGACAAGAGTAAGGCTGCTGCCTGTTTCGGTGGACAGAAGACCGATGACGCTTCGCCCTGACGTTGTTACTGCGACGAAGTTAAGGTACTTCGCCTCGACCGCCGCACTGGGGTCGAGTATGGCACTGAACAGAGTTTCGGGCGTTCGATTCGTTAGAGATGCCAGATTCGGACCAACTTCAAAACCAACGCCGTTCTGCTTGTGACAGGTTGAGCATCGCTTATTGAAAACCGCAGCGCCTCGCGCAGAGTCGCCCGAAAGTTTTAACGCCGGCTGGAAGGATTCCATCACAGCCTTTCGATCGGCAGAAGTACCGGAGGCAAAGATCTTCTCCAGGCGTTCGCGAATGGCTGGCTCGCGAGTCGTCAAGAGTCGCTGCCTCATGGAAGCATCGATCTCTGCCGCGGCAACCTGTCCCGATTCCATCTGCGTCAGGAGTTGAACGACCCACTCCGGACGGCTCGAGAGAATGGAAAGAATCTGTGCACGTATCGCTGGAGAATGTGATGGCCATCCGGCGAGTAATACCTCTGCGGCAACACTATTTGACTGCCTTCCAAGATGCTGTATGGCAG
Organism: uncultured Planctomycetaceae bacterium; assembly: GCA_903823635.1. Lineage (GTDB taxonomy): Bacteria > Planctomycetota > Planctomycetia > Planctomycetales > Planctomycetaceae > SXXK01. The sequence goes on along the minus strand of CAIJTV010000251.1, from coordinate 2,445 downwards.
CCACTTGCACTGCGGCTGGAGTTTGCGGTGTCAGCATACTCTGCAACGTCGCAGTATCCTCCGCATGGGCAGGATCTCGCAATAGCAGCGGGATTGCGGCGACTCGAAGCATTTCATGTTCAGCAGAATCAGACGCCATCCTTCGCGCAATCTCAAAGGCCTTAGTGACCAAATCTCTGCCTTGCCCCTGCTGAACGTGTTCGTCGATTGACCAGCTGCGCGCCTTCAGTCGATCCAGCATCTTTGCCAGACTCTTCATCTGCCATGCCTGCAGGCGATCGCTCGAATCATCAACTGTCAGCAACAGCAGCCGTTCCAGATCGTCGTCACCAGCCATCGAAGCGGCCTGTTCAAACAGTGTGCCTGTGAGATCGTCGCGATCTGTCGCAGAAAATCCGGAGATACGCGACACATCGGGTTCCAGTTCAAGGGACTCCGCCTGAACGATGGCACCAAAGCGATCGATTGTGTTACTGATGTTGCCCGCGTTAAGTGAACTCATGACGGCCGCTCGCATGTAAGGATCGGTATCGCGCAGCAGGAGCTCTCCTAAAATGGCGCCCGCGGCATTATCGCCCGGTCGACCGGCAACGCAGGCCAACTCCAGCCTTACTTTGGCATCAGGATCGTTGGTCAATGAAGCCAATGCCTTCAGCTCGAGGCCAGACGCCGGTGCCAGACGTACGGCCCAGCGTCGAACTGCGGGATGAATGTCCTTCAGTGCCGTAGCAAGGATTTCCGGCGTCAACTTCCCAAGTCCATCCAGCGTACATAACGCCTGAAGGCGAGCCGTCGGGCGATGCCCACGAACAACCATCGTCTGCAACAACGGTGCGGCTGAATCGTCTTTTGAATCCACCAACAACCGCTGCGCGATATCACGACGCCAGCCGTTGGAACTCTCCAGTTCTGCCACAAGCTGGGGCGTGGAGAGTTTGTCGAATCGCTCCGAAGCGTTCCCATCAACAGCCCCGTTTTTCTCATCGCCCTTCCGCACGATTCGATAAATTCGACCGCGGTCATCGCCAGATCGAAAGAATGGCCTGAGTTCATCCTGACCTTCTTTTGGCAGCCAGTGGGGATGTTCAATCATGTAGCGATACATGTCGACAATCCAAAGTGCGCCGTCGGGACCGGTGCGAACCATAACAGGTCGGCACCAACGATCCTCTGACGCAAAGAAGTCGTGTTTTGCATCCACTTCGGCTGGATCACGCTCCAGCCGGAAGCTGACTCCATCATCAATCAACAGGTTGTGCTGAACGAGATTACTGAAGGGTTCACACGTGAAGACGTGCTGCGTATTGAGGCTTAATCGGCCATCCTCTTCCGATGCCCCGAACAGCACCTCATCCAGATACACCATCCCCGAACAAGCTGATGTGTATCGCCCTGATTGCTCAAAGCTGTGAAATCGTTTCTCCGGAGGCGCTGCCGCGTAGACTGGGGGATTAGAGGGCGTCATCAGCCTCCGCGGATCTGGCGGAGCAAAAAACGGATTGCGTCGTATGTAGGGATCTTCAAGCACGTAATGCCACAAAGGATAGCTGTTCTGTTCGCCGAACCAGTTGCCCCACGCATCTCGATTGCGTCCGAACTGCGAGGGACCACTTTGGGGATCAATCAATCCTTCATCGGGACGAATCCGAAAATCGCGACTTCCCACCGTTGTTTTCTGACTGGTCACGTGCGACAGAATCTGACTGTCGGCACCATAGCCGGGATGATGACTGCCACTGGCACAATGCACCCAGTTATCCAGACCCCAGCGAAGACCGTTTACTCGCAGTTGCTGATTGCCTTCCAGAAATCCGGAGAACAACGTTCTGCGAACATCGGCTGTTCCATCGTTGTCTGTGTCTTCAGCATAAATGATCTCCGGGGCCGCCGTGATCAATACTCCCTTACCCCACGCCATGACGCCAGTTGGAAACGGGATATCCTGAAGCAGCACCGTCGATGTTTCGTATTGGCCGTCGCCGTCCTTATCTTCCAGATATCGAATTCGCCCGCCGGGCTTGCCATTGTTGTCCATGCCAGACGGATAATCGGCCATCTCCGCCACCCATAACTTCCCATCGGGGCCCCAGTCGATCGCAACCGGGTCAATGACGAGTGGCTCTGCAACAACCAGTTGAAGCGCAAAGCCCTCACGAACGTGAGCAACTTTCATGGACTCCTCAGGAGACATCGGGGGTGTATCGGGACGAGCAATCACCTCATTGATTTGCGGTTCTCGAGTGGCTTTTGCGGTCGCAAAGTGGGCCGCGACTTCTTCAACTTTCAAAGCTCTGTCATACAAAGCCACTTCATCCAGTCGGCCTTCCAACCCAAACATGCGATCATTGCGACCACCAAGGAAGACATTGTCTGAGTCCGCAAACGTCGGTTCAAGGTCACCATCAATCTCCAGCGAAGGACTTCCGTTGAGATAGACACTGATGT
>CAIJTV010000250.1:0-7079 GCA_903823635.1 uncultured Planctomycetaceae bacterium | reverse complement strand
GGCCGGAATTTTGCGCGAAATGGTGAATTTGTCAGCCAATTCCCGGACACCTTTCAAGGATCCCGCGTGCGGAGTTGGAGTTTCCATCGGTCCGCGTTAGTCTGCTCGACCTGAACTTGTCCAACGATTTTGTCACAGTCAGGTAAGACTTGTTTCACGGCAAGCCGCAGGCGACTGCGAGACTTGTCCGAGAACGAACTGTTCGAATTTGGGTAGAGAAAAATCGATGAGCAAACAACATTCTTCATTCTGCGGTCGTTCGCGACGAACATTTCTGAGTAATCTTGGACTCGGGTTTGGCGGCATCGCGCTGAATTCCATGTTGCAACAGGATGGTTTTGTTCGTGCAGCTGATGCTGGTGGACATGCCCTGCCCGATGGCCGATCGCATTTTGCGCCGAAAGCAAAGAATGTGATCTGGATCTTTCTGTCGGGCGGAGTCAGCCAGATGGAAACGTTTGACCCTAAGCCTCTGCTGAACAAGCTGAGCGGAAAGACCTACGATCAAACAAACCTGCCGAATCCTCAGAAGCTGCCGATGTATCTCGAACGATCTCGCTCGGTCGTGGGAATTGATCGTGAGCTGCATTCGAAGATTTTTCCCCTGCAGGTCGGCTTTCGAAAGTATGGCCAGACGGGGCTTGAAGTCAGCGACTGGCTGCCGCATCTGGGAAGTTGTGCAGATGATCTTGCGGTGGTTCGATCCATGTGGACCACAGACAATGATCATGCGGCCGAGTTTCAGATGCATACTGGGCGGCACAAGTTGGATACTCCGGAGCCGGTCATCGGGTCATGGCTCAACTATGGGCTGGGGACGCTGAATGAGAATCTGCCGAAGTTTGTGTTTCTGGGCGAGTTCAAAGATCCGCGAGTGAAAGAGGATTTTGATGCGCATTATCTGGGCCCGACCTACGGTGGAGTTCAATTGCATCTGGATCCGTCGAATCCACTTTCGTTCGGCAAACGAGCGGCTGATGTGAGTGCCATTGAACAGCGTGGTGAGTTCGAGTTTTTGCAGCAGTTGAATCGCATGACTGCCCAGGAGTTTCCTCAGGATGCGCAGTTGCAGGCTCGCATCAATGCCTATGAACTTGCGTTTCGCATGCAGCAGTCGGTGCCGGAGACCTTGAACCTGGCGGAAGAGACTCAGGAAACTCAGCAGCTTTACGGAATCGACAACCCGACGACGGCAGTCTACGGTCAACGATGTCTGGCAGCTCGTCGACTGGCCGAACGCGGTGTACGTTATACGTTGGTGTATCTCAGTGATTATGGTGAGTGGGATTCTCACAGTGAGTTGCAGAAGAATCATTCTCGATCTTGTGAGCGTATCGACAAACCGATCGCCGGATTGTTGAAAGACATGAAGCGTCGAGGGATGTTCGAAGATACGGTCGTGGTGTTTACAACCGAGTTTGGGAGAACACCTGGCGTTGAGTTTGGGATGTTCAATAAATCTGCGACTGGACGAGATCATCATCCGCATGGCTTCACTGTCTGGTTAGCCGGTGCCGGGATCAAGCCCGGGATTCACGGCGCGACTGATGAACTTGGCTTTCATGCGGTTGAGCATCCTCATTACGTCACCGATCTGCACGCGACGGTGTATCGATTGCTTGGCCTGGATGCTCGTCGGCTGGAAGTGCCGGGAAGAAAGCGTCTTGATATGGACTATGGTCAGGCGATTGAGGAGATTCTGGCCTGAAGTCTGTATCATCGAGGGGGATTAGAACGGAATCTGGTGGACTCGCAGAGACATGTGGCTGGCCTCGCTTGAAACCGGACCAAGGTCCGAGTAAATGATTGAAAAATGTTTGCCTCGGAGTCACGGATCGTGTTTGATCCAAAGGTTTCGCCGAGGAGTCTTCGGTTTGTCATGTAAGTTCCGAAGCTTGGTCATTCATAGGCCCGGTGTGCGTTTTTATGTCTGTTGATGTTCAGAAGATTAAAGAGCAGGTTCTTCAGTATTCCGATCAGATTGAGCGAGTTCGGTCGGAGGTTCGTAAGGTGTTGGTCGGGCAGGACGCGATGTTGTCGCGTCTGTTGATTGCTCTGCTGACCGGTGGTCATGTCCTGCTGGAAGGTCTGCCGGGGCTTGCTAAAACCACCGCAATAAAAGGTCTGGCCAGTGCGATTCGATGTCGTTTCAGTCGCATTCAGTTTACGCCCGATTTATTGCCGGCCGACCTGATCGGCACGATGATCTACAATCCTCGCGAAGGATCCTTTGGAACACGCAAAGGACCGATTTTTGCGAATCTGATTTTGGCTGACGAAATCAATCGTGCGCCGTCGAAGGTGCAGTCGGCGTTGCTGGAAGCGATGCAGGAACGGCAAGTCACGATCGGTGATGAGACGTATCCATTGGAGGAGCCGTTTCTGGTTCTGGCGACTCAGAACCCGATTGAGCAGGAAGGGACTTATCCCCTGCCCGAGGCTCAGGTGGATCGGTTCATGCTGAAGGTTGTTGTGGGATATCCGACGAAAGCGGATGAACGCAAAGTTGTCGATACCGTCCTGGATGATGTTCGTCGTGAGATTCAGCCGGTGCTTGAACCTGCCCTGTTAATGGAGATTCGAAAGACGGTTTCGTCCATTTATATGGATGATAAAGTCCGCGATTATGTGCTGGATGTGGTTGCGGCGACGCGGCGTCCGGAAGAGTTCCGCATGCCGGAGTTGAAGCCTTTGATTCAGTGTGGTGCTTCGCCTCGAGCCTCGATCAACCTGTGTCTGGCCGCGCGAGCCAACGCGTTTTTGGCAGGGCGCGGATATGTGACTCCTCAGGATGTGAAAGAGATAGCTCTGGAAGTCCTGCGTCACCGAATCATCCTGACCTATGAGGCGGAAGCGGAGGAAACAACGACCGATGATATCGTGCGGCGTGTGCTGGAATCTGTCCCGGTCCCGTAACGACTCTTCATGCAATCAAGTGATGTACCATGTCCGTTCGAGAGCTGGAAGACGTACTACGGGAAGTTCGCCGCATTAAGATCGTGGCTCGCCGTCAGGTGAATGATCTGCTGGCTGGCGAGTATCTTAGTGCATTCAAGGGACGGGGGATGGAGTTTGACTCTGTTCGCGAATATGTCCCCGGCGACGAGATTCGCAGCATCGACTGGAACGTCACCGCGCGATCCGGAGCCCCTTACGTCAAGACTTTCAGTGAAGAACGTGAACTCACGGTGTTGCTGGCGGTTGATGTTTCAGCCTCCGGAGTTTTCGGCTCGCAGCGCCTCAGCAAAATGGAAACGGCCGTTGAAGTGGCCGCCGTTCTGATGCTGGCTTCGGTAAAGAATAATGACAAAGTCGGGATGCTGTTCTTTGCCAACGATGTCATCCGGTATATTCCTCCTCAAAAAGGCCGGGGCAGTGTTCTGCGGTTGATTCGCGAGCTCCTGGCGACAGAACCCGTGAAGGCTGAGACCAATATTTCGAATGCACTGGACTTTATTGCGCGCGTTCAACGACGTCGATGTGTCGTGTTCGTCATGAGTGACTTCCTGGGACCTGATTGTTCGAAATCCCTGGCCATTGCTAACCAGCGGCATGATTGTATTGCCGTGACGTTGAGTGATCCGCGTGAAGCGGAGCTTCCTGACGTCGGTTTCGTGACGCTGCGAGATGCGGAGACAGACGAGCTGCTTGAGCTGGATACAAGGCATCCTCAGGTTCGTGCATTATTTGCGAAGGCTGCATCGGACCGCGACAAGACACTCTCAGGATGGCTTCGGAAGGCGGCTGTGGATCGCCTTGATATTCGGACCGATCAGCCTTATGCCCAGAGTTTGCAGAGGTTTTTCCGCATGCGAGAGAGGCAGCGGTAATGCGCGGAGTCAGCATTGTCGTTGGCCGGGGCCTCCTGCTGGTGCTTCTGATGCTCCTGTCCGGTTGCAGCAGATCGACACAAACGGTTGGGGTTGATGTCGGAAAAGATGCTCTCAGCCGAGTCGCTGAGAAGGGACCGGTGCGGATGACGGTTCGTGTGAGCCCTCCTGAGCCGCGACTGTCGGATTTAGTCAACCTCGAAATTGAAGTTGTTGCTCCGGAACAGATTGAGATCAAAGTACCGACATTCGGAAACGCGGTCGGTGATTTTGTTGTCAGAGATTACCACGAAGACTCTTCAGGGGATTCCTCTGAATCGAAAGAGCGGACGCGGAAGTTTCGCTATGAGTTGGAGCCTGTTCATAGCGGAATTCATCTCATCAGGTCGGTTGTGATCGAGTTTGTTGATCATCGAGACTCATCGGAGGAGAAGGGCAAGGTCGCAACGATTGCTTCGGATCCGATCGAGGTGAAGGTCTCGTCAATGCTCGACGATCAAGTTCCGGATTTGGGTCAATTGGAAGGCATGTTGCCGCCGCAGCCTCTGGAAGAGAATCATCGATATTGGTGGGTTTGGTGTTTGTTGCTGGCGATCATACTCTTGCTGACGGCTTTCAGGTTTCTTCGCCGCAGAGAGTCACGGGAGGCAACAGAGAGAAAAAGATCGCCTGAAGAAGTGGCGCGTGAAGCGTTGGGTGCGCTGCTGGCTGAGGATTTGCCTCGACGGGGACTGTTCAAGGATTTTTATGTGCGGCTGACCGGAATCGTTCGCGTCTACATTGAGGAAACAACCGGATTGCGAGCTCCGGAACAGACGACAGAAGAATTTCTGCGGGAGATGCGGACACGGGCGACATTTTCTGCGGAGCGATCAATTCAGCTTCAGGAGTTCCTTGAAGCGGCCGACATGGTGAAATACGCTGGACAACAGCCAGGGAGTGATCAAATTGAGTTGTCGATTCGTCGAGCACAGGAATTTATTTCCGGCGAATCAAACGCCTTGAGCATCCGCGAATGAAAGCGATCCAATGTCCATGAGTTTTCGAACAGGCTCTCTTTCGCGACGACATCTTCTGCGCGGTGCAGGTGTGGCGTTGAGTCTGCCAATACTGGATGCGATGTTGCCGCGAGTGATGGCCGCGCCGTCAAAGTTTCGGCCTCTGGAGAAGTCGCTGGGAGCTCATCCGCGTCTCATTTGTTGCTATATTCCCAACGGAGTCAATATCCTGGAATGGGTGCCGAAAGATGCTGGAGCGAATTATACGTTGTCTCCGACTCTGGAGGTTCTGAAAGATCATCGAGCAGACTTTACGGTGCTGACTGGTCTGGGACATCCGGCGTCAAAAGGAGGTCATAGCGGCGCGGATACGTGGCTGACTGGCGCGGATCTGGAGGCGGTTCCCGGCAGTGATTACACGAACTCCGTTTCGATGGATCAGCTTCTTGCCGAAGTACATGGCCGGGAAACTCGTATCGGATCACTGCAGCTTTCTGATCAGTCAGGAACGGGATCGGCCGGGCATTCGCACACACTTTCGTTCGATCGAAGCGGCACTCCTCTGCCAGCCGAGAATTCTCCGAAGCAGGTCTTTGAAAGGCTGTTCGTGCCAGACAGCGCGGATGATCGTGCCGCGACCTTGAAACGTTATGCAGAGAAGAAGTCGATCCTCGATGGGATTCTGCATGAAGCCGATGCGCTGCATCGCAAGTTGGGGCGAAATGATCAGAAGAAGCTGGATGAATATCTGACGTCGGTACGTGAAACGGAGCAACGTGTTCAGCGGCTTGAGAACTGGGTTGATGTGCCGAAGCCGGAAGTGTCGAGTCGTGATCTGCAACTCGCCAGCCAGCCCGGGAATGCTCATGATCGCCCGATGTGGATTGATGTGATGATGGAGGTCTCGTATCTCGCGTTTCTGACGGATACCACTCGTGTCATTACGTTCGAATGGTCACGCGAAGCCGGCGGATATGGCGGTGGTGGTGAGAACCATCATGAACTCTCGCACCACGGCGGTGATGAAGGAATGTTGAAAAAGTTGGCGGAGATCGATCGCTTTCACGTGGGGCGGCTGGGGCGTTTTCTGGAGTTTCTCAAGGCGACCTCGGACGGCGAAGCGAAGATGCTGGACAATACCGTCGTGGTGTTTGGCTCAGGCATGAACTCCGGCGAGGGTGGTGATCACTCACCAAAGAATCTGCCGCTGATTGTTGCCGGAGGAAGCAAGCTGGGGCTGCGACATGGCCAGCACCTGGCGTTTGATCAGAACGAACATCCCCCGCTCACGAATGTGCTTCTGACCGTGGCGCGGAAATCGGGTCTGGAAGTGGAGAAATTCAACGACTCGACAGGGACGCTGACCGGACTGGTGCAGTAGTCTTGAGATAACTCGTTGCGGTGATTGATTTTTCGCAGTGCAAAAATGGTTGGTGAGACCTACTGCCTTGGCATGCGAAAGTGCCACATGCTGCGACCAGCAATCGTGAAGACCGCGATCAGAAATGTTACCAGTGCTGACAGAAAAAGTGGAAGGTTTAGTCCGTCTCCGGTTTTGTTGGCAATGAATGTCAGGTGACCGATCACTGTCATGAACAATGACGTGAGGACGGCAATCCATGTCATTATCAACGACATATGAGCCATCGTGGCGACACGTCGTTCCGCGTGAAGCCAGTATGCGCGGTTCGGTATGTTCACCATGGAGACGGGCATGCGGGCCGCCAGTGAAGTCATGGCGAGCATGAAGACTGGAACGCCCAATTGGAGAACGAGAAAAACAACGGTCGACGTGGATCGAGACATCCAGTCATTGGGTTTTCCATCGATTCCAAAATGAGTTGCAACTCGTTCCGGCAGTTGTGGCCAATACCAAGCGTGCTGGAAGACTCCCAGCAGCATAAGTACTGCCAAAGTCAGGTAACCAGCCTTTGTGGAATTCATGGTTATCTCTCCGTTACGAAATGCCTTAAGGGCCGGAAGCCGTTCGTGCATCCTTCAGGAATATTGTACCGGAAGTGATAATGTAAAGGCGTTTTGGCCGGGACAAAGCGTAAATTCGTATGTTGTACAGTGTACAAGAGTCGAAAAGGACTTGCCTTCGCTCTCCGGGACGGGCAAGATGCAATAGGGTAGCGAAAGAGAACTTGGGCATGGGCTCGCTTTCGGAACTACGATGAACGCGTCGTTCTCTGAGGTTGTGCAGTTCGGTACGGGGTACTGCCGATAATAGAAGGGGAGATTTCTCCCT